>JBIODY010000321.1:0-2932 GCA_044445505.1 Lysobacterales bacterium | reverse complement strand
CCTGATCATTCCATCGACCTGGCGCGAAGGCGGCCTGTCATTGCTCGGCAGCACCGAATCGGGCTTGAGCTGGAACGTCGGCCTCACCACCGGCTTCGACTTGGGCAAGTGGGATCCGGCATCGCAGGACGGTCGCGAGTCGCCGCTCGGAAGCATCCACCAGGAATTGCAGCTGGCCAAGGCGCACGATCCTTCGATCTCTGCGGCGGCGAACTGGCAGGGCGTGCCGGGGCTCAGCGTCGGTGGAGGCGTGTTCACCGGCGACATCGGCCAGGGTCAGAAGGATTTCCTTGCCAGGGACGCGCGCCTCGTGCTCGCCGAGGGGCATGTGCGGTGGCAGCCGGGTCCGTTCGATGTTTCCGCGCTGTACGCGCGCGGCACGATCAGCGACACCGAAGCGCTGAACCTGAGCTTCGTCGGCAATCCGACACCGGTACCGAAGTCGTTCTGGGGCGGCTATGTGCAGGGCGCGTGGCGCGCCTGGCAGCGCGGCGATTCTACGCTGGCGCCGTTCCTGCGCTACGAGCGCTTCAATACCGCGGCGTCGTATGCCGCGTTGCCGTCGGGACCAGGCGTCCCGACTGCGGAAACCGAACGCGTGTGGACGGTCGGCCTCAATTACTGGTTGACGCCGGGCGTCGTGTTCAAGCTCGATTACCAGGATTTCAAAGCCGATACACTCGGCGACCGTTTCAATCTCGGCGTGGGCTACCAGTTCTGACATGACGCACACGCCGCGCACGCGCTGGTTGCTGCCGCTCGGCCTCGCCGCGGTGCCGGCGTTCCATGCGGCCTACGCGACGCAGTACATGACCATCGAGGAAGCGCAGCAGGCGGCGTTTGCGCAAGGCAGCGAATTCGTGCCGGTCACACCCGCGCGCGCGGATCTCGATGCGGCGTTGGCCGCGGTGCCGGAAAGCGCGCTGGCCGGCTGGTCGCCGCGGATCTGGCAGGCGCGCAAGGACGGCCAGACGCTGGGTTGGCTGCTGCTCGACCAGGTGATCGGCAAGACCGAAGCGATCACGTACGCACTCGCGCTCGATGGCGGCGGCCGGGTGATCGCGCTCGACGTGCTCGAATACCGCGAGACCCACGGCAGCGAGATCCGCTTGCCGGCGTGGCGCAAGCAGTTCGTCGGCAGAAGTGCGCACGACCCGCTGCGGCTCGATGCGGACATCCGGAACATCTCCGGCGCGACGCTCTCCTGCCGGCATGTCACCGACGGCGTGCGCCGCCTGCTGGCGTTGTCCGCGCGCGCGCTCAAGGCCGGCTGACGATGCAGATCCGGCGCGCCAGACCCTGGCTCGGAACCCTGGTCGAGATCCAGGTCGAGGCGATGGACGAAGCGGGCGCGCTCGCGGCGATCGACGCCGCGTTCGCGCAGATCGCAGCGGTGCATCGGCTGATGAGCTTCCATGCGCCGGACAGCGACCTGTCGCGGCTGAATCGCGAGGCCGCGCGTGGTCCGGTCGCGGTCGATGCGCGCACGTTCGAGGTGATCGCATTGGCGCTCGCGTTCGCGCGCGATTCGCACGGCTGTTTCGATCCGACCGTGGCGCGCGAACTCGTCGCGTGGGGATTGTTGCCGAACCCGCAGGGCGCCGTGCCGGCCGACCCCGACGCGGACTGGCGCGATGTCGTCTGCGCGGACGATGGCACGGTGCATTACGCGCGCCCGCTGTGGCTCGATCTCGGCGGCATCGCGAAAGGCTATGCGGTCGATCGCGCGATCGAGCGCCTGCGTGAAGCCGGCATCGCAGCCGCCTGCGTCAATGCCGGCGGCGACCTGCGCCGCATCGGCGCCGGCAGCGAGCCCGTGCATCTGCGCGATCCGGCCTCGCCAACGATGGTGTTGCCCGGGCTCGAACTTGCCGAAGGCAGTGTCGCCAGCAGCGCGGGCTACTTCGAGCGCCGCTGCCACGGCGCGCGTACGGTCGGCCCGCATGTGCATGGCCGCCGCCGCGATGCGGTCGGCCTCGACAGCGCAGTGACGGTCACCGCGGCGCGCTGCGTGGTCGCCGATGCCCTGACCAAGATCGTGCTCGCCGATGCGCAGATCGCGCGGACCCTGCTTGTCGCGCATGCGGCCGAGGCCTGCGTGCACCGCGCGGAAAGCGGCTGGCGCATGCTCGGTCACGCCGCATGAAAGCAGGCACCTGATGAAGGCCGGTGGCGCATGAAAAGTCGCACCGATCGGTTGCGCCGCACGCCGCGCTTGTTCTCGCGCCGCCGCGAGCTGCTCGTGCATGGCGTACTCGGCGGCCTGTGGCTGAGCGGCGCGCTGTGGCTGGTGCTGCATTATTTCCTGCGCCGCGCCGGCGAATTCGGCGCGATGCCTCATCCGCTCGAACCCTGGGTGTTGAAACTGCATGGTGCGTTCGGGTTCGCGGCGCTCGGCATCGGTGGCCTGCTGTGGGCCGTGCATGTCGTGCCGATGTGGCTGCGTGGGCATCGCCGGCCGAGCGGCATCGCGATCAGCGCGCTGTTCGCACTGCTCGCACTGAGCGGCTATCTGCTTTACTACGCGGGCGGCGAGGATCTGCGCGCGGTCGTCGCGCTCGTGCACTGGCTGCTCGGCCTTGTCGCGCTGCTGCCGATGCTGGTCCATGTACTGCATCGGCGCCGCTATCGGCAAAGTGAAGCGCAGCGGTTCGTGGTCGGACAGCGTTCGGCGACGCACGACGTAAGACGAACGACGTAGGGTGGGCCTTGGGCACCGTCCCGTGCTGGTGGGCCAGCGGCCTGCGGCGCGAATCAAGCCGCGGCGCTCGATCCCTTGCTTCGGTCGGTCGCGGGCAGCAGCTTGACCAGGATCAGCTCACCGGCGCCTTCGAGCAGCACGCGACTGCCGTCGCCGGCACGGAAATCGACATGCAGCGAATCGCCGCTTTCGAGCGCGGATTCGTTTCCAGTTGCCCGCGCATTCGCGTGG
>JBIODY010000320.1:0-2944 GCA_044445505.1 Lysobacterales bacterium | reverse complement strand
TCTCGGTAAGGATCCGCAATTCCTGGCCGCCCCAGCCGGTCGACGCTTCGGTGTGCACGACGCTGAGCCTCACGCCGCCATCCGCCAATCGGGTGCGTGACGGCGGAACCAGCGCTCCAGAATCAGCAGCGCCCACAGCCGGCCGGCATGCTTGCGCCGGCCGCTGCGATGCTCTGCGACCAGCCGACGGAGCGCGGTCGCGCGGAAAACGCCCCGGCGCGCGAGGCCGTCGCCGAGCAGGTGGGACTCGAGTTCCCCCGCAAGTCGCCCGGTCAGCCATTCGCTCAACGGCATGACGAATCCCTGCTTTCCGCGACTGACAATTGCAGGCGGCAGGTAACGCGACGCCAGCCGCTTCAGCAGGAACTTGTGCGTCGTGCCGCGAATCTTGAGTTGCCCGTCGAGTCGCGCGCAAAACTCGACCAGACGGTGATCAAGATACGGCACGCGCGCCTCGAGCGAGTGCGCCATCGTCGCGCGATCGACCTTGGTCAGGAGGTCGTCGGGCAGCCACAGACGCGTGTCGACGTGGAGCAGTCGGTCGAGATATTGATCCGAGTTGCATTCGGCGTAGGCCTGCGCCGCGAAGTCACCGACATCCGGCGATTGCGCGGTCGCGGCCAACAGCGAAGGCGCCAGCAGCGACGACTGCGTCAGCGGGTCGAACACATTCGGAATCGTCCGATAGCGCCGCGGCAGCGGCTCGGCGATCGAACGCAGCAGGCGATCCTTGCGCGCGCGCTTCGGCAACAACCGCGCGAGTGCTGGCAGCGGCGACGCCGGGTGTGCGAGCCAGCGCACGTAGCGCTCCTCGCGCTCGCGCTTGCGATAGTTCGCATAGCCGCCGAACACTTCGTCGGCGCCTTCGCCGGTCAGCACGACCGTGACGTGCTTCCGCGCATGCCCGGCGAGCAGCATCGTCGGCAACGCCGCCTGGTCGGCAAACGGTTCGTCGAAAATGTCGATCCAATGGTCGAACGCGTCGAGCACATCGTCCGGCCCGAGCATCACCGCGTGATGGCGGCTCCCGATGTGGCGCGCGACGGCGGCCGCCTCGCGGTGCTCGCTGACCACATCGCCTTCGAATCCGATATTGAACGTGTCGATCGGAGCGCCGCGGATATCGGTCATCAACGCCGCGATCAACGCGGAATCGACGCCGCCGCTGACGAACGCGCCCACCGGAACGTCGGCTATCAGCATGCCGTCGACCGAAGCGCGCAACTCGCGGTCGAGTGCTGCGGTCGCATCGGTGTCGTCCAGTGCGAACTTGTCGGCATAGTCGGGACGCCAGAAACGGCGGATGTCGAGTTTGCCGCCGCGCAGGCGCAACTCGTGGCCCGGCGGCAACTTGCGGATGCCGGCAAAAATGGTATGCGGCGCGGGTACGAACTGACACTCGAGATAAAGCCGCAGCGCAGCCAAATCCAGTTCCCGCGACACCGCGGGATGCGCGAGCAGTGCCTTGATCTCCGAGCCGAAGACGAACGTGTCGCCGTCCCATGCATAGTGGAACGGCTTGACGCCGAGATGATCGCGCGCGGCGAACAGGGTGGCGTCCCGCGCGTCCCAGAGCGCGAACGCGAACATCCCGCGCAGTCGATCGACCATCCGCGCGCCCCACGCGTGCCATCCCGCCAGCAGCACCTCGGTGTCTCCCGACGTGCGAAAATTCCATCCGCCACGCGCAAGCTCTGCGCGAAGATCCCGGAAGTTGTAGATCTCGCCGTTGAACACCACGATGACCGCGCCGTCGGCGCTCGACATCGGCTGTGGGCTGCCCGCGATGTCGATGACGGACAGCCGCCGATGTCCGAGATGGGCGCGTCCCCTGCAAAACAGGCCACCTGCGTCGGGGCCGCGATGGGCAAGGCGCTCCGTCATCACCGCCAGGGTATCGGATGCGAATGTCGTTTCGCTGACGTAACCTGCGATCCCGCACATATCAGACGAAGACAGGTGAATCCGCGACCAGCGGCTCGACCGCGGCCAGGACGGCGTCGTCGGGAATCTCGGCAACCGCGTTGCGCGCTTGCAGAAAATGGGCGCGCGGACCGACGGGACCCCATCGCTCGGCGGCGCCGGTCGATTGCGGGTCGGCAAAGAGGCCGACGACACCGCCGCGACTCGCCGCGGCGAAATGCATGAGCCCGGAGTCCGGCACGATCGACGTCCTGGCATCGGCGATCAGCGCCAGCGCCTCGGCGAGCGTTCCCCGGTGCGGGTGCACGTGCAGCAATCCGCGCGCCCGCAGACGATTGGCGATCTCGTCGTCGCCGCGATAAAACGCGGCAGCAGGACTGCCGGGCGTCCACAGGAACACCGTTGGCAACGCCCAGCGATCGCGAAATCGCGCGGTCCAGCGCAGGATCTGCTCGAAGGTCGGTTGTTTGCATGCGAAACGCGCGCCGATACCCAGCACGATGTAGCGCCCGCGCACGAGTCCGCGCGCGGCGAGCCATCTTCGCGCGAACGCCTCGCCCTCCACCGGCCAGCGATACGCAGGTGCGGGTGCGCATGCGGGCGGTTCGATCCGAAGCGGCGTCAGCAGCGACATCATGCGCATGATTTCATGTCCGGCGGACGGGACAGGCAGCGGATCGGTAAGACCGCGACCGTAGCGCGCGGGATCGCGAACGTACGCGACGACGCGTCGCGCGCCGGTCGCGATCGCGCGCCACACCGCGCGCGGCGACTCCTCGCCGCCCATGGCGATGGTCCAGTCGAAGGCCGCGCGCCGGAGCTTCCATGCCAACGGCAACTGCGCGAGCACCGCCGCGGGACGCACCCGGCCCTCGTGCCTGACCCGCGGATAGACCCAGATCCGCGACAATGCCGGATCATCGCGCGCGACCCACGCGTTGTAATCGTTCGCGAGCAAATGGATCTCGACGTCGGGTCGCGCCGCCTTCAGGTGCGCGAAAACCGCGGTCGTGAGCAGAAG
>JBIODY010000319.1:0-2951 GCA_044445505.1 Lysobacterales bacterium | reverse complement strand
GCAACTGCACCGAGCTCTATTGCACGGTCGCCGCCGGCGCCGAATCCGTTCCGGCCGCCTGGCTGCACCGTCATCACGACTTGACCCACGCACGCATCGACGAGTTCCTGTACCGGCATCACGATGCCGACGCGGTGCGGCATCTGTTCCGTGTCGCCACCGGGCTCGATTCGATGGTGCTCGGCGAGCCGCAGATCCTCGGCCAGGTCAAGGACGCGTATGCGATGGCACGCGGCGCGCAGACCCTGAAAGCGCCGCTGGAGCGCTTGTTCCAGAACACCTTCGCGGTCGCCAAGCGCGTACGTTCGGACACCCGCATCGGAGCGAACACGGTGTCGGTCGCATTCACCGCGGTGCGCCTTGCCGAGCGCGTGTTCGCGAACCTCGCCGACGCCTGCGTCCTGCTGATCGGCGCCGGCGAGACGATCGAGCTGGCCGCGCGCCACCTGACCGAGGCGAAGGTGCGCCGCCTGATCGTCGCCAACCGCACGCTGGACAACGCGCAGGTCCTGGCGACCCGCTTCGGCGGCTATGCGATCGCGTTGTCGGACTTGCATCGCCATCTCGCCGAAGCCGACATCGTGATCGCCTCGACCGCAAGCCGCGAACCGGTGCTGGGCGCCGCCCAGGTCGCCGCCGCGATCGCCGCGCGCCGGCGCCGGCCGATGTTCCTGGTCGACATCGCGGTACCGCGCGACATCGAACCGGCTGTCGCCGAACTCGACGACGTGTACCTCTACACGATCGACGACCTGCGCGAGATCATCGACGACAACCTGCGCTCGCGCCGCGAGGCCGCGCAGGAAGCCGAGGCGATGATCGAGCTGTCGGTCGAGCATTTCATGGGCTGGTGGCGCGCACTCGATGTGCACAATCCGGTGATCGATCTGCGCCGCGACGCCGAGGCGAGCCGCGACGAGACCCTGGCCAAGGCGCAGGCGCTGCTCGCACACGGCAAGTCGCCGCAGGAGGCGTTGGCGTTCCTCGCCAACACGCTGACCAACAAGCTTCTGCATGCACCCAGCGCGAATCTGCGCGCGGCAGCGCTGCGCGGCGATGAGGAGCTGTTGCGCGCCGCCGAACGCCTGTTCGACGCGGAGCCCGGCGGCGGCGAACGCGAACGTTAGCTGCGCGATTCCCGGTTTCAGCCGTAAGGTGGGCCTTGGCCCACCATCGCCGCGCCAAGACAATGATCGGCAGGAGTCGGTGGGCTGAAGCCCACCCTACAGCGCATCCTACGCGCTGTATTCTTTTCCCGATTCCAGATTCCCGATTCCGGCACCTCATGCAAACCAGCATCCGCCGCAAGCTCGAACAGCTCGCCGAACGCCATGAGGAACTCGAGCATCTGCTCGCGAGCCCCGAGGTGCTGGCCGATGCGAAACGCCTGCGCGAGGTCGCGCGCGAGCACGCGCAACTGACCCCGCTGACCGCATCCCTGCGCGCGTGGGACGAAGCCGGCAGCGCACTCGAGTCGGCACAGGCGATGCTGCACGATCCGGAGTTGAAAGACCTCGCCATCGAGGAGATCGCGACCCTCGAAGCCGAGCGCTCCGCGCTTGAAGGCGATCTCAATCGCCTGCTGGTGCCGAAGGACCCGCGCGACGAGGCGAACCTGTTCCTGGAAATCCGCGCCGGCACCGGCGGCGACGAGGCGGCGATCTTCGCCGGCGATCTGCTGCGCATGTACCTGCGCTATGCCGAGCGGCAGCGCTGGAGCGTCGAAGTGCTTTCATCCAGCGATGGCGAACACGGCGGCTACAAGGAAGTCATCGCGCGCGTCGAAGGCCACGGCGCTTACTCGCGCCTCAAGTACGAATCGGGAACGCACCGCGTGCAGCGCGTGCCGGCGACCGAGGCGCAAGGCCGCATCCACACTTCGGCCGCGACCGTCGCAATCCTGCCCGAGCTCGACGACATCGACGAGATCGAGATCAATCCGGCCGACCTCAAGACCGACACGTTCCGCGCCTCCGGCGCCGGTGGCCAGCACGTCAACAAGACCGACTCGGCGATCCGCATCACCCATCTGCCGAGCGGCATCGTGGTCGAATGCCAGGACGAGCGCAGCCAGCACAAGAACCGCGCGCGCGCGCTGTCGCTGCTGAAGGCGCGCCTGCTCGACGATGCGCAGGCCAAGCAAGCCGCGACGCAGGCACAATCGCGCAAATTGCAGGTCGGCTCCGGCGACCGCAGCCAGCGCATCCGCACCTACAACTTTCCGCAGGGCCGGGTCACCGACCACCGCATCAACCTGACCCTGTACCGCCTGCCCGAGATCGTCGCCGGCGACCTCGACGAACTCGTCGACGCGCTGACCCGCGAGGATCAGGCCGATCAGCTGCAGCGCTTGACCGCGGTTTCCTGACGCCTACAGGGTGTGGCCGATCACGTCGCTCCTGAGCGTGGCGACGGGCGCGAGCGCGTAGGCGGCGCCATTGTCGATCTTCGACCGGCTGCCGGGCGGGGTCCACGCGCACGCGAAATCGGGCGGATAGCCGACAGTGACCGTGTAGCAGATCGGCACCATCAGGCTGGCCGCGACGCCATGACCACCGACGCGTTCCGGATCGACCGTCCATTTCCGCACCGCCGCGACGGTGGCCGCCCGCAGCGACTTCGATGCGTTGATATCCTGGTCCGGCTGCGGTTCAACGGCGACGACCTTGCCGTTCGCGTCGTAGTCGGCCTTCACGACCACGCGAGCCATCAGCCCTGGGTGCATCGCTTGGTTCGGCACACGCGGGGCGGGGCCCGCTTGCTCGCAGCCAGGTCGATGTCGCCGCCCGTTCGTGCATCGTCGATGCGCACCGCATACTTGCCGTCCGCGGACGGAACGAAGCTCACATCGAGGGTCAGCGTCGTTTCGGTCGGCGCCGGCTGGCCATCGATGCGACCCGGTTCGAAGATCCAGCTGCGGATCGCGTGCTCCAGCGGCTCGCGCACCGCGG
>JBIODY010000318.1:0-2960 GCA_044445505.1 Lysobacterales bacterium | reverse complement strand
GGTCGCCGGCAGCCAGACCGACGTCTGCTCGCCATTCCAGTTCATGAACAGGAAGCCGATATAAAGCAGGTTCCACAACGGCGCCCAGCCGCGTTCTTCCATCTCCCGCGGCAGAAGGCGGGTGCGAAGATTTTCGAGGCGTCTACTGATCGAATTCACGTCAACGCCCTCCTGCTCCAGAGCATGCTCAAAAGCATACCCCGCGCCGGGCGCGGAGAGCGCCCCCTTCCGGCTTCGCCACCTTCCCCCGCTGCGCAGGGGAAGGACAGCCATGTTTCCAACTCACGCGGCACGCGCCAGCCGGCGCCGCGCCAGGGCGAGAAACAGGATCGTGAACGCAGCGAGCGCGAGCACGTGCGGCAACCACGCCTCGCCCGGCGCCTGGCCGACCGCGCCGAGCGCAAGCCGGCCGAGGTGATAGGCCGGCCACAGCGGCGCGATCTTCGCGATGAAGGGCGGCAGGACCGCAAGCGGCATCCACAGCCCGGACAGGAACGACATCGGCAGATAAATCAGGTTCGCGACCGCCGGCGCGGCCTGGCCGCCGACCAGGCTGCCGATGAACAGGCCGATCGCGCAAAACGGCAACACGCCGAACATCTCGACCGCCAGCAGCGACGACCACGCGGCCGCAGGCAGGCGCACGCCACCCAGCATGCTGGCCAGGACGCCGAGGATCGCGAAGATGATCGTCGCGAACAGCACCGCCATCGCCAGCTTGCCGGCGAGATATGCGCCAGGTGGCATCGGCTGCGCGCGTTTCAGGGCCAGCCAGCCGCGTTCGCGATCGATCGCGACGGTGACGCCGAAACCGAACAGGCCCGGACTCATCACGCCGAACACGCCGTAGGTCGCGAGCAGGTACACGTTGGCGTGGAAGTCGCCGCCGCGATTGCCGAACAGCACTGCGAACAGCAGGTAGAACATTGCCGGAAAGATCAGTGTCGGCAACGCGAACGATGGCGCGCGCAGCAGGCGCAGGAATTCATGCCTGGCCTCGAGCGCGTAGATGCGCGGCAGCGAAACGCGCGGCGGCGCGAGAGCGAGCGTGTTCATGCGGCCTCCCGGGTGATTTCGACGAATGCCTCGGCGAGGCCGGCGCGCTGCACCTCGAGTTCGCTCAGCGCCGAGTCCTCGAACAGGAGCTGGCGCACGACCGTCTCGGCCGCGTCGGTAACGATCTCGATGCGTTCGCCGTCGCGGCACACGCTGCGCACCTCGGCCCAGCTGCCGACCATCGCCGTGTCCAGCGTGCTGACGCAGCGGATGCGCCGCTGCGCGACGCGCGCGCGGATCTGCCGCACGCTGCCTGCAGCGACAACGCGACCCCGCGCGAGCACGACGATGCGATCGGCCAGCGATTCGGCCTCTTCGAGATAGTGGGTGGTCAACACGACCGCGCAGCCGGCGCCGACCAGATCGCGGATCGTGCGCCACAACGCGGCACGCGCCTCGATGTCGAGGCCGACGGTCGGTTCGTCGAGGAACAGCAGGCGCGGATTGCCGCAGATCGCCAGCGCGAACTGCACGCGGCGCTGCTCGCCGCCGGAGAGCCTGCCGTAGCGACGCGTCATCAGGGCACCGATGCCGGCGCGCTGCACGCACTCGGCAGTCGGCAGCGGATCGGGGTAGTAGCTGCGCGTCTGCGCGAGCAGCTCGCGCACCTTCAATGTCTCGGGCATGCCGGCGCTCTGCAGCATCACGCCGATGCGCCGGCGTGCGGACAACGCGTGCGGCGATTCGCCGAACAATCGCGCCTCGCCCCGATCCGGCTCGGCGAGGCCGAGGCAGAGTGCGATCGCGGTGCTCTTGCCTGCACCGTTCGGACCGAGCAGCGCGAGCAGTTCGCCGCCGCACACCGCGAGATCGACGCGATCCAGCGCGGCGACGGCAGCATAGTGCCGGGATGCGCCGATCAGTTCGGCCGCGGGTTGCGTGTCACCTTGCCGCATGGGACCACTCCGGTTCGCTACGTCGGAGCCACTCTACGCAGCGCGTCGGCAGTGGCCCAGAATCGGCTATCAGGCGTCCTCCGTGACGGTTGTCATGTCCCTGTGGCACCAGCCCGGGGTACCGCGGGAGACGACCCTGTGGTAGATTGACAACTTGGCGTTTTTCCTATTTCAATCAAAGATTAATGCGCGCGTGCCCGCACCCGCCACGGGGCGGGCACGTGTCGTTCAGGAGGTTGCAATGAATCCGATGCTGGCCAAACTCAACGAGATGCGCGAGTTCGATGGCGCCGTGCGCACGACGGGTCTTCCCGCCGCGGCGATCGAGCGCTTTCTGGAACGCGATCCGGCCCTGGTCGAGGCGATCGACGAAGCCTACGCGGCGCATCTCGCGCTGCGTTCGTGCATGCCGGACTTCCTGCATCTCGACGAAGCCGAGCAGATTGCGAAGGCGCAAGGCGACTTCGTGAATTTCTACCCGGAGGACGGCGTCAACCCGTACATCGCGCTGGCCGCGCACGGCTCATGGCTGGTCACGTTGAAGGGCGCGGTGGTCTATGACGCCGGCGGCTACGGCATGCTCGGCTTCGGCCATGCGCCGAAAGCGATCCTCAGCGTGATGGCACGGCCGCAGGTGATGGCGAACGTGATGACCCCGAACCTGTCGCAACTGAAATTCGGCAACGCGCTCAAGAAGGAGATCGGCCAGACCCGTGGCGGCTGCCCGTTCGCGAAGTTCATGTGCCTCAACTCCGGCTCCGAATCGGTGTCGCTGGCCGCGCGGATTGTTGATGTCAACGCGAAACTCGCGACCGACCCCGGCGCGCGTCATGCCGGCCGCACGATCAAGCGGCTCGCGGTCAAGGGCGCGTTCCACGGCCGCACCGAGCGCCCGGCGCTGTATTCCGATTCCTCGCGCAAGGTCTACGAGCAGAATCTCGCCAGCTTCCGCAACGAGCGCAGCGTGCTGACCGTCGAGCCGTACAGCGTCGAACAGCTGCGCGCCGC
>JBIODY010000317.1:0-2969 GCA_044445505.1 Lysobacterales bacterium | reverse complement strand
GTCTAGAAGATCAAAAACGCCCCCATCCGCCTTCGGCACCTTCCCCCGCTGCGCAGGGGAAGGAAAAACCTCGACTCCGCTCTCCGGTTCGCGCACGGGCAAGCGGAAGTGCAATGCAACGCGGCCATCGAGCGCTGAGAGTCAGCGATGATTGCTTTCGCTTCCCCCGCGCAGCGGGGGAAGCTGCCCGGAGGGCTGAAGGGGGCGCTTCGCCGTGTAGAAGATCAAGAGCACCCCATCCGCCTTCGGCACCTCCCCCGCTGCGCAGGGGAAGGAAAACCTCGACTCCGGTCTCCGGCTCGCGCACGAAAACCTCGGCTCCGCGGGAATCTGTCGATATTTTGCAAACTCCGAGGCGGTGCGGCAACGCCCAGAGGCGCTGCCGCGCGCAGCGATGCCTACTTCACCAGCCGCAGCGCGAACGGATAGCGGTAGGCGACACCTTCGTTGGCCTTGATCGCGGCGATGATCGTCAGCACGATCCAGCCGACGAACAGCAGCAGGCCGAGCGGGATGGTCAGGATGATGCCGATGCCGAACGTGATGAAGGTGAGGATGCACAATCCGACGAACGCGATCGCGACCGTGATGTTGAAGTTCAGCGCTTCCTTCGCCTGCTCTCCGGCGAACGGCAGCGTGTCGCGCTTGACCAGCCAGACGATCAGCGGCCCGAGCACGCAGCCGATGCCGGTGATGAAGGCGCTGAATGCCGACAGATGACCGATCAGCGCCCAGGTGCGTTCGTCGCCGGATTGCACCGTGGGAGTTTCCGGCGTGGCCGGTGACGCAACGTTGTCGTTCTCGCTCATGGATCGGCTCCGTTGGGTGACGCGTACACTTTTTCGCGGATACGCACCGCTGTCAAGCGCGCAAAGTCATTCCTCGCCGGCAATGGTCATGCGCTCGAGCAGGATCGAGCCGGTCAGGATGTGCGAGCGCCGGTCGACGTCGTTACCGACCGCAATGATGTTTGCGAACATGTCGCGCAGGTTCGCCGCGATCGTTATTTCCTCGACCGGGTACGCGATCTCGCCGTTCTCGACCCAGAAACCGCTCGCGCCGCGCGAGTAGTCGCCGGTGATCAGCGAGACGCCCTGCCCCATCAGCTCGGTGACCAGCAGGCCGTTGCCCATGCGCTTGAGCAGCGCGTCGAAATCGTCCCGGCCCGGCTGCACGACGACGTTGTGCACGCCGCCGGCGTTGCCGGTCGATGCCAGCCCGAGCTTGCGCGCCGAGTAGCTGCCGAGAATGTAGCGCGCGAGCACGCCGTCGCCGACCAGATCCGAGTCGCGCGTCGCGACGCCTTCGGAATCGAACGCGGTGGAGCCGTGGCCACGCGGGATGCGCGGGCGTTCGACGATCTGCATCCAGTCCGGGAACACGCGCTTGCCGACATGATCGACGAGGAAACTCGCACGCCGGTACAGCGCGCCGCCGCTGACCGCGGACAGGAAATTCCCGATCAGGCTGCGGGCGACCTCGGGCACCAGCAGAACCGGGCAGTCGCGCGTCGACAGGCGGTGCGCGCCGAGCCGCGCCAGCGTGCGCTCGGCAGCCTTGCGGCCGAGCTGCGCCGCGGCCATGAAATCGCCCGCCGATCGCACGCTGTCGTACCAGTAGTCGCGCTGCATGCCGTTCGCGTCCTCGGCGATCAGCGCCACCGACAGCGAATGATGGGTGCCGCGTTCGGTGCCGGTGAAGCCGAGCGAATTCGCGTACGCGGTCAGCGATGCGCCGACCTGCACCGAGGCGCCATCGGAATTGTCGATGCGCGGGTCGAAGCTGCGTCCGGCATCCTCGATCTCGGCGGCGAGGCGGATCGCCTGCTCGGGACTGATGTCCCACGGATGCCAGATATCGAGATCGGGAGTGTCCTTCGCCAGCAGGGCTGGATCGGCGAGGCCGTTCGCCGGATCCTCCTCGGTGTAGCGCGCGATCGCGCAGGCGTGCTCCACGGTCTGCTCGATCGACTTCGGATCGAGATCGGCGGTGCTCGCCGAACCCTTGCGCTTGCCGAAGTACACGCTGACCGACACGCCGCGATCGCGCGTTCGCTCCACCGTCTCGACTTCGCCGAGGCGCACGTTGACGCTGAGGCCCGCGTCGATGCTGGCCGCGACATCGGCCTCGCTGGCGCCCCTGGCACGGCAACGCCGGATCACGTCCTCGGCGATCGCGGCGAGGCGGTCGAGTTCTGCGGAGCTGTTATCTTTGTCGACTACGATGGCATTCACTGATGGTTCCCGGGTTTCCTGATGCACGACGACGAACTGCTGGACGATTCACCGGAGCCGAGCCGCAGCCAGCTGCGTCGCGACGCGCTGGACATCTTCAAGCTCGCGGAGGCGCTGGCCGCGCTCGGCGAAGCGGAGCTTGCGCGCATGCCGCTGGCCGACGATCTGCGCGACGAGGTGCGGCGCACCCGCGCCATCACCTCGCACATCGCGCGCAAGCGCCAGACCCAGTTTCTCGCCAAGCAGTTGCGCAAGCTCGACGAAGCCGATCTCGAATTGATCCGCAGCGCGCTCGGTACGGATCGCGACAAGGCGCATCGCGAGACCGCGGCGATGCACCGCGTGGAGACCTGGCGCGAGCGTCTGCTCGAAGACGGCGACGACGCGCTCGGTGAATTCATCGCGCTGCATCCATCCGCCGACAGCCAACGCCTGCGCCAGCTCGTGCGCAACGCGCTCGCCGAGCGCAAGGCGAACAAGCCACCGCATGCACACCGCGAACTGTTCCGTGAGCTGCGCGAGCTACTTGGTGGAAACACTTGATTCGAAACAAAGCGCCCCCTTCCGCACTACCCTCAGCCGCCGGACGGAGGCTTCGACCTTCCCCCGCGCAGCGGGGGAAGGAACTGCATGGGCATTCCCGCCACGCACAAGCTTTCCCTTCCCTGCGCAGCGGGGGAGGGAACTGCATGGGCATTCGCTCCATGCACAAGCTTTCCCTTCCCCTGCGCAGCG
>JBIODY010000316.1:0-2972 GCA_044445505.1 Lysobacterales bacterium | reverse complement strand
GCGCCAGGTGCCGCCGAACACGAGTTCGAGCGCCGGCTGCAGCTTCACGTTGAACGGTTCGTTCAGGCTGGGCGGAATGTCGAGGATGACCAGGGTCATGAAACTCGCAAACAGCAGTCCGCCGAAACCGGCCCAGATCGCGCGCCGCGCGCGCGCGTACCCGTACACCTCGGTCAGCACATCGCCGAAGATGTAGCTGACCGGAAAGAACAGGTTGCCGGCTCCGAAGGTCAATGCGCCGAGCAGCGGCAGGCTCAGCGTGCAGACCTTTGCCGGGCCGATCAGGTTCGAGCACAGCAACACGGCGACCATGCCGCCGACGAGCAGGTCGTAGTAGTGGAAACCCGGCGCGCGCGCGGCGTTGGCGGTCATCGAAACTCCCCGAAGGCTGCGCATGGTAGCCGAGTGCCGGCTTTGCGGAGCGTGGAGCCCATCCTTCGAGCCCGGCGGCGCCTGGATAGTGAACGGTTTCACGCGGCGTCACGAATGCGCCGCCGGTCCGCTCCAAACCCGCCATGCGCTGATACGATTCGGGCCGAGCGAGGAACGTCGCAAACTGCGGCTTCAGAGCGCCCGCTCGCGAAGACGATGGAGAGTCCCGATGAACGGAATGTGCTGTTTCATGCAGGCGCTGCACGCTGGCGCTGCGGTTCCGAGGCGCAGCCTCTTCACCGCGGCTTGCGTCATCGTGCTGGCGCTTTCCAGCGTGTCGCATGCCGTGGCTGCCGATGCGATCGTCACGCCCGTCGACAATGCGAAGCGCGCGATCCTGACGGACCATGGCCCGGCCTGGGCGCAGCCGAAGAACGACCGCGGCGCTGTGCCGGCCGATCTGGCGCTCGATCACCTGAGCCTGATCCTGCGCCGCTCCCCGGAACGCCAGGCCGCCTACGACCGGCTGTTGCGCGAGCAGCAGGACCCGGCGTCGCCGAGCTACCACCGCTGGCTGTCGCCGGTCGAGGTCGGCGAGCGCTTCGGCGCGGGCCGGCACGACATCGCTGTGTTGTCGGACTGGCTGCGCACGCAGGGCTTCTCGATCACGGCCGTTGCGAACAGCCGCATACGCATCGATTTCAGCGGCCGCGCCGCGGATGTCGGCGCCGCGTTCGCAACCGAGTTGCATTATTTCCAGGCCGGTGCCGCAAAGCGCATCGCGAACACCAGCGAACCGAGCATGCCGGCGGCGCTGGCCGGCAGTGTTCGCTCGGTGTTCGGGTTGAACTCGCCGAAGCTGCACCGGAAGCTTCGCACCGAACTGCGCCGCGAATCCATGGATCCGCAACCGACGGCGACGAACTGCCAGACAACGCCGTGCAGCCATGCGATATTTCCGGCCGATTTCAGGCAAATCTACGATCTCGATTCGGCACATTGGAGCAGCGTCGACGGGAGCGGACAGACGATAGCGGTGCTCGGTCGCACGCGCGTCTACGAACCGGATGTGATGAACTTCCAGCAACTGGCGGGCCTGGCCACGAAGTATCCGGTCGTGATCGTGCCGCCCGATGGCACCGATCCCGGCGCGCCTGCTTCGACCTGCAGCGAGACCGGCACACCGAGCTGCAGCCATCCGACCGATGCGGTCAAGGACCAGGGCGAGGCGACGCTCGACGTGGAGCGCGCAGGCAGCGTCGCGCCAGGCGCGACGATCAAACTGATCGTGAGCGGCGAAAAGAATTCGGTCGATGGCGTGTTCATCGCGATGAACTATGCGATCGACACCAACCCGGTGCCGGCGAAGATCATCAGCATCAGCTATGGCAGCTGCGAGGCGGATGCGACGCAGAGTGATGCGAATTATCTCGACGATGCGTTCGGGCAGGCCGCGATGGAGGGAATTTCGGTTTTTGTCGCTTCCGGCGACGGCGGCGCGGCCGACTGCGACGGTCTCGATGCAACGCCGAGCGGAACCGAACGCCTGAGCGCGGATCTGCTCTGCGCGAGCAGCCATGTCACCTGCGTAGGCGGCACCGAGTTCGCGGACACCACGAATCCGGACCAGTATTGGAGCCGGAGCAACGCGTTCGGCTACCAATCCGCACTCGGCTACATCCCCGAGGGCGCCTGGAACGATCCGTTGAATGCGGACGGCACGACGACGATCGCCGCGACCGGCGGTGGCGTCAGTCGATTCACTCCGACGCCGCCCTGGCAGAACGGCGTCGGCGTTCCGGGCACGCAGGGACGCTACTCACCGGATGTCGCGCTCGCGGCATCGACACGTGAAGGCTATTTCACCTGTACGGCGGCGCAGGGCGGTTCCTGCGTGATCAGCAATGGCAGCTTCCATTTTCTCGCCGGCGGCGGCACGTCGGCCTCGACGCCAAGCATGGCTGGCATCGCTGCGCTGTTGAACCACGTCTTCGGTGGGCCGCAGGGCAACCTCAATCCGACCCTGTACTCGCTGGCGTCGAATCCGGCCAACGGTGTATTCCATGACGTGACCGTCGCCAGCAGCGGCGTTACGAACTGCACGCTGGCGACGCCGAGCCTGTGCAACAACAGCACGCCGGGTCCGCATGGCCTCAGCGGCGGTCTGCACGGCTATGCCGTAACGTCTGGCTACGACCTTGCGACCGGCCTCGGCTCGATCGATGTCGGCAACCTGCTTACGCGTTGGGGCGAACCGCCCGGCGTGAATCTCGATCAGCACGGCCTTTCCGGCTCGTGGGCTAATCCAGCAACCGCCGGACAAGGCCTGCTGATGGATATCGAACCGGATTTCTACGGCAGCGGCACCGGCCTGCTGTTCGGCGGCTGGTTCACCTACGATACGAACGTAGCGGGCGGCCGGCGCTGGTATACGATTCAGACCGTTGTGCGAGACGGGTATCTGACCGAGCAGTCGCAGATCTACTTGACCCAAGGCGGTGCGTTCGACTCGTCACTGGCGACTGATACCAGCGCAGTCGGCAACGCCACGCTGCATTTCAGCGATTGCATGCATGGCACGTTGCAGTACACATTCTCCG
>JBIODY010000315.1:0-2978 GCA_044445505.1 Lysobacterales bacterium | reverse complement strand
GACTTCCCGCTTCGCAGGGGAAGGAAAATCAAGGATACGCAACGGCGAGGCGGGCCCCACCAGCCCGCCTGCCGGACTTCCCGCTGCGCAGGGGAAGGAAACCAACCTTCACAAGCCCTGGGCGAATGCGATGGCGACTGTGCGGCTCGATCACGTGCGCAAGGTCTACGCGAACGGCTTCGTCGGCGTCGCCGATGCGAGCATCGAGGTCGCGCACGGTGAACTGCTGGTGCTGGTCGGACCTTCCGGCTGCGGCAAGTCCACGTTGCTGCGCATGATCGCCGGGTTGGAGTCGATCACTTCCGGTACGCTCAGCATCGGCGAGCGCATCGTGAACGAGGTCTCGCCGCGCAATCGCGATATCGCGATGGTGTTCCAGAACTACGCGCTGTATCCGCATATGAGCGTCGCCGCGAATCTCGGCTTCGGCCTCAAGCTGCGTCGCACGCCGCGTGCGGAGATCGAGCGTCGCGTCGCCGAGGCGGCGGCGATGCTCGATCTCGGCCGCCTGCTCGACATGAAACCCGCGCAGCTCTCCGGCGGCCAGCGCCAGCGTGTCGCGTTGGGCCGTGCGCTGGTGCGCAAGCCTGCGGTGTTCCTGCTCGACGAACCCTTGTCGAATCTCGATGCGAAACTGCGCCTGTCGACGCGCGTCGAGATTGCCAAGCTGCACCGCGACCTCGACGCGACCATGATCTATGTGACCCACGACCAGATCGAGGCCATGACGCTCGGCCAGCGCATCGCGGTGATGCAGGGCGGCGAGATCCAGCAGATCGATACGCCGATGCGCCTGTACCAGCGCCCGGCGAATGTTTTCGTCGCCGGCTTCATCGGCAGTCCGGCGATGAATTTTTTCCGCGGCCGCGTGATCGCCGGCGACGGCGCGGAGCTCGACCTCGGCGCGGTGCAATTGCCGCTCGCTGCCGGCGATCAAGGATTGCCGGGCACGCGCAAAGACGGTGAAGAGCTGATCGTCGGACTGCGCCCCGAGGACTTCGCGATTGTAGACGGCACTGGTGCCGATGGCGCCGTCGCGGCCGACAGTGCGACGATCCACGCCCGCCTCGAACTCGTCGAACCGGTCGGCAACGAGATCTTCCTCAACCTGCGCTTCGGCGGCCATGCGCTGGTGGTTCGCGTGCCGCCGCGCGAGATCCCGCCGATCGGCACGCAACTGACGCTGGCATTCCGGCCCGAACGCATGCATCGGTTCGATGCGCAAACCGAACGGCGCATCGACACGCGCGCATGACCCGGACCCGGACAACGCGCGCGCCTCGTTCGCGGCACACGTCTCGCAACCGCGCTCAGGATGGCGGCGACTTGTGCTCCGCGCCGTCGCGGCAATCCGCGCACACGCCATGCATCTCAAGGGTCTGCGCGCGCGGCCGGAAACCGCGTTCGCGGGCCTGTTCGATGAGCAGCCGGGAGACGCGTTCGTCGCAGACCTCGACTGCGGTCGAGCAGACATCGCAGATCAGGAACGGGACCTGGTGCGCCTCATTCGGATGATGGCAGCCGACGAATGCGTTGATCGATTCGAGCTTGTGGATGAAACGGTGCTCGAGCAGGAAATCGAGCGCACGATAGATCGTCGGCGGCGCCGCGCCGCTGTGTTCGTCCTTGAGCCGGTCGAGCAGATCGTACGCCTTGACCGGCTTCGACTCGGCCGCGATCAGTTCCAGCACGCGCAATCGCAGCGGGGTCAGGCGCAGGCCGCGCAGCTCGCATGCGCTCGCGACCGCGTCGACGAACGCGGCGGCGTCATGGCGGTGATCGTGGTGGCGATGGGCAGCAGCTTGCGGCATGGGCCTTAGGGGGCGAGGGACGAGGGACGAGTATGCTCCAGAAGTAAGGTCGACCATGCCGGAAGGCAAGTCGCGGTGGACGTGTCGCCCTCGCCCCTTATCCCTGCTTACCGGCTACCAGCCGCGACCTCGATCATTGCTCTTGAGTCGCGCGCGTTCGGAACGCTGCGCGGCAGCGCGCAGATTCACGCCGCAATGCCGGCAGGCCTTGACCCCCGGCGCATTGCGATAGCCGCACTCGGGGCATTCCGGAAACCCCGAACGCGACAACAGGATGACCAGCCAGCCGATCGGCCCCAGTGCGGCGCCCCAGAGCAGACCCGCGAGCCAGCGTCCCTTGGCGAGGCCGATCAGCGCGCCGATCGCGGCGCAACCGAGCGTGATCGCGATCGCCCATTTCCACAGCAGCGGATCGAGCAGGCTGCGGGTGCAATCCTGCAGCAATGCGCGCACGGATTCCGGATCGCCCATATCCAGATTCACCAGCGCGCCGAGTGTGCATTCGAAAGCCATTGCGCGGTCAGCCCACCTTCGCCAGCGCGGCTTCGATGCGCCGCAGCGCCTCATCGCGCCCGGTGAGGAACACCGTGTGGTCGATCGACGGCGAAACCTGGGTGCCGGTCAGTGCGACGCGCAGCGGTTGCGCGACCTTGCCCATGCCTTCGCCGATCGAGGTCGCGGCGCTTTCGATCGCAGCGTGGATGCTCTCGACCGTCCACTCGGCAAGCGCTGCGAATCGTTCGCGCGCGGCCTCGAGCGCCGCGCGCGCGGTCGGGGTCTTCAGGTGTTTGGCGACCGCCTGCTCGTCATAGACCTGCAGCGGCGCATACCAGACGCGCGCCTTCTCGGCCATTTCCTTCAAGGTCTTCGCGCGGTCGCGCAGCGCGACGATCACGTCGACCGGATCGGGACCGTGCGCCGGGTCGATGCCGGCGGCCCGCAACTGCCATTCGAAATGCGGCGCGAGCTCGAGCGGGTCGTCGTTCTTCAGGTACTGCTGGTTCAGCCACGACAGTTTTTCGAGAACGAAGCGCGACGCCGACTTGTTCACGTCGGCGGCATCGAACAACGCGATCATTTCCTCGCGCGAAAAGATCTCCTGGTCGCCATGCGACCAGCCGAGGCGGATCAGATAGTTCAGCAGTGCGTGCGGCAGGAAGCCGTCGT
>JBIODY010000314.1:0-2984 GCA_044445505.1 Lysobacterales bacterium | reverse complement strand
TTCCAGTCGAAATCGGCATGCCGGATCTTCTGCTTGAACGCGGCGTCCTGGCGATAGTCGTAGGCGAGTGCCTCGGGGCGACCTTCCTTCCAGTGGAAACGCGAGGTCTCGACGATATGCACGCCGGCCAGTTTGGCCATGCCGCTGGTGCCCTTGGTCTCGCTGCGCAAGGTCCAGCTGCCGTCGTGGTTGTCGACCAGGTCGAGCGTGGTACGGCCGAGTTCGCTGCCGTTGCGCAGCGTCGCGTAGTCGGCGTGGAACGGCTGGATCGCGGGTTCGGCAGCGAACGCCGGCGCGAGCGCGCAGAGATTGAGGGTGAGGATGGCGAGCAGGATCTTCATCGGGCGACTTCCGCACATGGTTTCGCGCGAGTGTCGCCGCGTGCGCCTGAATGGCGCTTCACGCGACGCGCGCGAGCGTTCCATCCGTGCCGAGACGCAACGGCGCGGCGAGTGCGGAGCCGTCGTAAACCACGCCCCCATGCGTGAGCGCGACACGGCCGGCGGCGATCAGCGCAACGCTCGCGACCAGCAACCGGTGTTCGTGTTCCAGCAGGCGCGCGGCCAGCGTCTCCGGCGTGTCCCCGGCGCGCACCGCAATCCCGGCTTGCGCGATCGTCGGTCCGACATCCAGTTCGGCGGTCACGAAATGCACGCTCGCGCCATGCATTGCATCGCCGGCCTCGAGCGCGCGCCGGTGGGTGTGCAAGCCGCGGTATTTCGGCAGCAGCGAAGGATGGATGTTGATGATGCGGCCGACCCACGGTGCGAGCACTTCGGGAGAAAGAATGCGCATGAAACCCGCAAGCACGATCAGGTCCGGTTCGTGTGCGGCGATGCGCGCGAACAGCCCGGCGTCGAACGCGGTGCGGTTCGCACAGCTTTTCGGATCGAGCGCGAACGTCGCGATGCCGGCCGCTTCCGCGTGGCGCAGCGCTTGCGCGTGGGCCTTGTCGCCCGCGACCAGTACGACCTCGATCGGCAGGTGCCCGGCGTGCCCGGCATCGATCAGCGCCTGCAGGTTGGAGCCACGGCCGGAGGCAAGCACCGCGACACGAAAACGGGACGGAGGTATTTTCCGCTCCGATGAGCCCTCTGTCTTGAGCGGTCGCGTCACCGGGAAAGTACCTCCGTCCCCTTTTCGCTGTCAGGCGATGTGCACGCGCTCATCGCCGCGGGCGGTCTCGATCGCGCCGATCGCCCATGCGGTCAGGCCGAGTGTCTCCAGCGCGTCCAGCGTGATGCCGACCTGTCCCGGCTGCACGATCAGCGCATAGCCGATTCCGCAGTTGAACGTGCGCAGCATCTCGTCGCGCTCGACCCTGCCTTCGCGCTGCAGCCAGTCGAACACCGGCGGCAGTTTCCAGGCGCTGCTGTCGAGCGCGATGCCGAGGCTGCCGGGCACGACGCGGATGATGTTTTCCTTCAGGCCGCCGCCGGTGATATGCGCCATGCCGTGCACCGGCCGTTGCTTCAGGAGCTGCAGGATCGGCTTCACGTAGATCGTGGTCGGCGCCATCAGCGCATCGGCCAGCTTGAGGCCGCCGATGTCGAGGTCGAGTGGATTGCCGGCCCGCGCCAGGATCTTGCGCACCAGCGAATAGCCGTTCGAATGCGGGCCGCTCGAGGCGATGCCGATGATCGCGTCGCCGGCCTGGATCGCCGAGCCGTCGATCAGTGCGGACTTTTCCACCACGCCGACGCAGAAGCCGGCGAGGTCGTATTCGCCGGTCGGATACATGTCGGGCATCTCCGCGGTCTCGCCGCCGATCAGCGCGCAGCCGGCGAGCTCGCAACCTTTCGCGATGCCGCCGACGACGCTGACCGTGGTCTCGACATCGAGCTTGCCGGTCGCGAAATAGTCGAGGAAGAACAGCGATTCCGCGCCCTGCACCAGCACGTCGTTGACGCACATGCCGACCAGGTCGATGCCGATCGTGTCGTGCCGGCCGAGGGTCTGCGCCAGTTTCAGTTTGGTACCGACGCCGTCGGTGCCCGATACCAGTACCGGCTCGCGGTAACGGCCGCCGAGTTCGAACAGCGCGCCGAAACCGCCGAGGCCGGCCATGACCTCGGGCCGGAACGTGCGTTTGACCAGCGGCTTGATGCGTTCGACGACTTCGTTGCCGGCGTCGATGTCGACGCCGGCGGCGCGATAACTCAAGGCTTCGTGGTCGGCGGACATGGCGGTCGCAGTTTTACCGGGCGCGAATGATACCAAAGCGGGGCCGCGGGCCGGAGTCGTGGCGAACTCGACACGGCGCCCACCCGGGAGGGCGTTTCGCAGCGCCGGTTCCGGTCGGCACGCGGCCGCCGTCGGTTCCGGCCCTCGAGCCCGCGCCATTGGACGCGCCCGCCCGCATTGGGCAGACTTGCGTCACCCTGATGCGACGGATGACGAACGTGCAATTCCTGGCTCCGCTGCGCGTGCTGGCCCTTTTCTTCGTCGTGCTCGTGTTGCCGGCGCACGCGGCCGGTCCGGCCACCTACACCGGCACCGCGCCGGTCAATACGCAGTCCGACGACGAGCGCGCCGGGGCATTGAGGACGGCGCTCGCCAATGTCGTCGTCGCGCAGACCGGCGACAGCACGCTGATCGCGCGTCCGGATGTGGCCAAGGCGGTCGGCCAGGCCGAGCGTTACGTGCTGCAGTATCAGTACCGTCCCAACAACGGCGACGACGCATCGGCGAAGATGACCCTGGTCGCGCAGTTCGACAGTGTCGCGGTCGACAGGATGCTGCAACGCCTCGGCATCGGCGGCGGCGAGCAACCGCCCCTGCCTTCGGAGACGCCGAGCGAGGCGACGGTGTGGATCGGCGGCATCCGCAGCGCGGACGACTATGCACACGTGATCGCGTATCTCGGCAAGAACAATTTCGTGCGCAGTGCGCAGCCGGTGCGTGCGCGGGGCGATGGCATGCTGGTGAAGCTCGCCCTGGCGACCGATCTCGCGCATTTCCTCGACGCAGTCGGCATGGAACGC
>JBIODY010000313.1:0-2986 GCA_044445505.1 Lysobacterales bacterium | reverse complement strand
GGGTGGCGACCGACCAATCGAGGCCGAGATGCACCGATCGCTCGACGCGCACGAACGGGGCGAACCGTTGCGCGTCGCTGTTGCCGGTCGCGATCGCGGCCTCGCGCGTGCGCACGAGGGTCAGCGTCTCGGTCAGCAGACGATCGTCGGCGATGCCGCTGGCCTGCCAGCCGTCGCCGGAAAATTCGATACGC
This sequence comes from Lysobacterales bacterium, assembly GCA_044445505.1. Classification (GTDB taxonomy): domain Bacteria; phylum Pseudomonadota; class Gammaproteobacteria; order Xanthomonadales; family Rhodanobacteraceae; genus Dokdonella_A. Next base: position 2,792 of record JBIODY010000313.1, on the reverse strand, counting down.
ATCGGCATGAGCGAAAATGCGAGCGCGCCATGATCCGCGGCCGCAGCGAACACCAGCTCGATGCGATGCACGCCGCGCGGCAGCGCGAGCCAGAGCTTGCCACCCTCGCGAGCGATTCCGTCCCCGACCACGCCGTCAACGCTCAGGCTGCGCAGGACGAGATTCTTCTCGTCGGCCGGCAACGGCACCGCGACGCTTCCGGCCGCATGCGCCTCCAGCGCGACCCGGATCTCATCGCCGTGCGCGGAGATCTCGGCCTTTGCGATCGCCGCGCAATCGGGCGCACATTTCGGCGCCTCGGTCAGCCGCGTACGCAATTCGTTCAGCAGGTTGTCCGGCGGAAATACCTGCGCTTGCGCCGGCTTCGGCGCCGCCGCGACCAGCGCACCGAACGCGAGCGCGTAAACCAGGGCCGCATGCGCGCCGCGCCGAATCGTGTTGCGCAGCGACGGCCGCAGCAGGCGCAGCAGCAGCCACGCGAGCAACGCGACCAGCACGACACGCAGCGGACGCACCAGCCACGGCCGTGCGATCACCAGGCGCACGTCCTGGGCCGGCAGTACCGGGCCGCCCCAGCGAAGCTCATAGCGTTGGCCGAGATTCCAGTTCGGCTCGCCGGCACCGGTCTGCACGACGGTCGACTGGCTGTAATGATCCATGAGGTCGAGACGACGGATGTGCGATCCGGAAACGGTAATCGTCTCGAGCTTGGCTTCCGCGGGCGGCGCAGCCGGTGCCTCGGGCGCAGGTGCCGGCGTCGATGTGGCCACGCGCGCGGACTCTTCCACTGAACCGGCAGATTGTGGCGCAGGCGCCTTGCGCGCAACGCCGACTTCGTCGAGGAAACCGCCAAGCGCATAGCTGCCCTCGCTCTCGAGTTGCGGATGCAATGCATAGCGCAACTGGGTGACCGCGAACGGCAACGCCGCCAGCACGAACAGCAGCAGTGCCGCGCGCTTCGACCACATCGCCGCCACACCGAGGCGCCCGTCCGGCAACCCGCGGGCGATCAACGCGAGCGCGATGACCGCGAGCAGGGTCCACAGCGGTGCACCGCTTTCCTGGTAGCCGATCAGCAGATAACCGGCCGCGACCAACGCAGCGGCGACGCCAAGCAGGCGCCACGCGAGCAGCACCAGCATCGCCGCGATGAACACGTCGAGCAGGGTCCAGGCCGAGATCCAGCTGCCGGCCGCGTCATCCGCGCCGGGCGCGCCGAGCAACTTGTATCCATTGGGAAGATGCAGTGTCGTCGTCACCTGATCGAAAGCGTCCTGCCAACCGGTGACCGGCAACGAGGCGCCCGCCCTGACGATGCGCAGGCTCGCGCCGAGATCGACCGCTGGCGTGCGCCATTCGACGCCACTCGATTGCGGATCCGCGCCGCGCGTGACCAGCAGCGGTTCGTTCTTGTCGTTGCCGCGTGCGGCGCCGATCGCCGCAGCGCGTTCGAGCACGAACGGCGCAGCGGCGTCGAGGCGCCAGCCCTGCACCATCGCGCCGTGCACGCGATCGCGCGCGAACCAGCCGCTGCCATCGAAGTCGAGCCACATTTCGCGTTCGAGGCTGAGACGGTTGTGCTCGTCCGCGGCGGCGCCGCGCGAACGCTCATCGATCGCAAGCTCGGCGCCATCGGCGAGCGCGAATGCCGGCAAGTCGCGCCAGTCGGTCGGCACCTGGGCCTGGTTCGGGTCGATCTGCACGGCGCTGCTCGCCACGGTCACGCGCAGACGCGGCGCGGCCGCATAGCTCCAGATTTCCTGTCGCGGCCACGGCGCGGCCGGCAGATGCGCGACGATCGCGGTCAACGGCGCAGTCGCGCGCGCGCTCAAGGTCAACGTGTCGTTGCCGGGTTGCACGCGCACGTGCAGGCGGCCATCCGCGTCGAGTCGCGCCGGCCACTCGCCGGACAATGCGAGCGGCGCAAAGCCTGCCGGGAGGACCGGGCCAATGAGCTCCTCGCGGGCCTGGCCCGATGCGTAGATCTCGATCACGGTGTCGAGCTCGGCCGGCACGCCGTCGCCGAGCCGGCGATACACGCGCAGCTCGAGGCTGTCGGCCTGCGCCGCTGCTGCGGCGCGACCGAGGGTCAGGTCGTCGCCATCGCGTTGCACCGGCGCGACGGACTTGCCGTCGACGTGCAGCGCAACCAGCCCCAGCGCCTGTGGCACGCGCAACGTCTGCGGGCGTTCATGCCACGGAATGCGGGCGCGGATCTCATGGCTGCCGGCGCCCAGGCGCAGCGCAGGTCCGACGTGATCGAGGACCGCTGCCGGCTGGCCATCGACCGTGACCTGCTGGGGCCAATGTGCGGCATCGCCAGGCAGCGCGATCCATGACTCCGCATCGACCTTCCAGTGCTGGCTGACGTTCGCGCCGGCTGCGTCCGCATCCAGCGCGAGTACGCCCGGCCATGCGCAGAGGAAGTCGGCTGCGGTCGCGCCGCCCTTGCCGGCGATCAATGGGCAGTCGCGAAATTCCTGGCCCTTGAGCACCCAGGCCCGCCATGGCTCCAGCGGCGTCGGCACGCCGGACTCGGCATGCAGGCCAGCAACCACCAGCAGACAGCCGAACCAGCACAGGCGAAGCGGGAACGCGCGCATGAGATGTCCTTGCCATGACGGTGACGAGGTGCAACGGCCCCGCGCTTACCGCGGGGTTGGCGATCAGGAGTGCAGCAGGCGCCAACCCTGTTCCGCGCAGGCGAGCACGAATCCGGCCAGAAAGAACAGGTAGCTGTAGCGCAGATAGCGATACTTGTGATGCGCGAGATAGCTGCCGAGCGAATAGAT
>JBIODY010000312.1:0-2987 GCA_044445505.1 Lysobacterales bacterium | reverse complement strand
GGGGATGGTGTTACGCCTCCGGCCTAAAAGCAAAGACCAGCATCGCGGCTGAAGTCGCTGCCACGACTTCATTTCAAACCGCGTTCGGCCTTGATGCGCTCGTAGGCCGCATTGATCTCGCGTGCGCGCTCTTCGGCGCGCTGCTTGATCGCGTCCGGCACGTCGCCGAGCTTGTCCGGATGGTGCTGGCTCATCGACTTGCGGTACGCGTGCTTGATGTCGCGTTCGCTCGCTCCGCGCCCGATGCCGAGCACTGCATACGGATCGATCCCGGATGGCCGCGACGACGGCGGCGGCCGCGGACCATGGCCGCGCGGGCTGGGACGCGCCGCGCCGTGGCCCTTCATCGCCGACAGCGCCGCAAGTTCGTGATCGCTGAGCCCGAGCGACCAGCACAGCTTGCGCACCAGGATGACCTTCGCCTCGACCAGCGCCCCTTCCGCATACACCAGGTCGAGCAGCAGGTCGAGCACGATGAAGGCGAGATCGCGGCGCCCGTGGCACCAGGCCTTGAGGTCGGCAATCGCAAGGCTGGCGTCGAAACCGGGCTGCTTGCCCGCGTCGAAACGCACGATCGCGGACTTGCACTGCGCCGCATCGAGTCGCAGGCGCACCATCAGCGCCTCCGCCGCGGCGATCTCGGGTTCGGAGACGCGCCCGTCCGATTTCGACAGCGCACCGGCGAACGCGAACAACGGCTCGATGAAGCCCTGCCCCATCGATGGCGGCGTGAGGCGCGTCACCGCGTTGTCGTAGAAATGGCCGAGCATCGCTCCGATCAACAAACCGACCGGGTTGTGGAACAGGATCAGCCCGACGATCGCGCCGACGATCTTGCCGATGACGCTCATGCGCCAGTCTCCACGCGCTCGCTGTCCGCCGTGGCGCGCGGCAGGCAATCTGGGCAGCGGTCGGAAACGATCGGTGCGGCGTACATCTCGACAATGCGCTCGGCAAAACGGTCGCGGATTCTAGCAAGCCGGGCCTGAAGCGCCATTCAGCGATCGGGTCGCGGCGCCCGCGCGCCGTCGGCGCCGCCGCTACAATTGATGCCCCCTGAATCACGGAATGCGCTGTGCCGACCATCCTTTCGCAATCGAACCTGCCCGGCCTCGACCTGCTCCATCGCGGCAAGGTGCGCGACGTCTACGCACTCGGCACGGACGAGTTGCTGATCGTGGCCAGCGACCGCTTGTCCGCGTTCGATGTGGTGCTGCCCGATCCGATTCCCGGCAAGGGCGAGATGCTGTGCCAGATATCGAATTTCTGGTTCGCCAGAACCGCACACCTGATGCCGAATCATCTGACCGGAAAGAATGTCGCCGACGTGTTGCCGGCCGGTACGGACGTCGCACTGTATGCGAAGCGCAGCGTGGTCGCGAAGCGGCTGAAGCCGGTGCCGGTCGAGGCGATCGCCCGCGGTTATCTGATCGGTTCGGGCTGGCGGGACTACCAGGCGACCGGTGCGCTGTGCGGAATCGCACTGCCGGCAGGCCTGCGCCAGGCTGCGCAACTGCCTGAGCCGATCTTCACGCCGTCGACCAAGGCCGCAGCAGGCGCGCACGACCAGAACATCGCGTTCGACGAGGTCGTCGCGGCGATCGGCGCGGATCTTGCGAACCAGGTGCGCGCCGCCACGCTGGCGATCTACCGCTTCGCAGCGGCCTACGCGGCGGAGCGCGGGATCATCATCGCCGATACCAAGTTCGAGTTCGGCACCGACGCCGCCGGCAAGCTCTACGTGATGGACGAGATGCTGACCCCGGATTCGTCGCGCTTCTGGCCGGTCGACCAATACCGCGTCGGCATCAGCCCGCCGAGCTACGACAAGCAGTTCGTGCGCGACTATCTGGAGACCCTGGAGTGGAACAAGGTCGCACCGGCTCCGGTGCTGCCGCGCGCCGTGATCGGCGTCACTGCGGCGAAATATGCAGAGGCATTGCAGCGACTTGCCGGCATCACGCTCGATTGAGGTGCCGTGAAAATTGCTTTCGCTTCCCCTGCGCAGCGGGGGAAGCGAAAAAGCCGGATCCGCGCCACCGTTCAATTTTTCACAAGCAACCGGACACCGCCATGCGCAGCGTCAACGACTGGTTCGGCAGCTACAGCGCCGATCATCAGAACAGGACCAACCGGCTGGTCCACTGGATCTGCGTACCCGCGATTCTGTGGGCGGTGATCGCGGCGTTGTGGCTGATACCGGTATCGCCCTCGATCGGGCGCGCCGGTTTCTGGTGCGGCCTGGTGATGGTCGGCGCGTTCGCGTTCTACTGGCGCCTGTCGCGCCCGCTCAGCGCGGCGATGCTGGTCGTGTTCGTGGTGCTTGGCCTGCTCACGGAGTTCCTCTACCGCACGCTCGGCCCGACCCAACTGCTGACTCTCGCGATCGGCGTGTTCGTCGCGGCGTGGATCGGCCAGTTCGTCGGTCACCTGATCGAGGGCAAGCGGCCTTCGTTCTTCACCGACCTCGCCTATCTGTTGATCGGTCCCGCCTGGCTGGCCGCCAAGATCATGCGGCGGCTCGGGATCGCGTACTGAGCAACAACCGCGGGATTTGCGCATCCACGATCGGCGCCGGAACGACAGCGGATCATCGAAGCCGTGCGCCCCGGAAACCACCCGGCGCGTCGTGGCTAACGACGCGCCGTGTCAGCGGCCCGCGTGATCGATCAGGCTACGGCTGCGGACCCTGGATGATCGCCGGGTTGGCGACCTGCACGACCGTGCCGCCGGTCACCAGCATGCTCGCCATCTCGCCCTGCATCTCGATGGTCGCGGCCGGAAAATCGGTCGGATCGAGGATCGAGCCGTGCTCGCCCTGGAGGAAACGCACCGCGCCGTGGATGCCCTCCGGCGCCAGGGTCGTGCCGGTGATCGCGCCGAGACCGAGCGCTGCAATCTCCGGCTCGGTGCCCGACAGCGGCGCGCCCGGCACGCTGTTCGGGATCAGCTGATCCGGTGGCACGTCGCCGCCGCCGATGACCTCC
>JBIODY010000311.1:0-3033 GCA_044445505.1 Lysobacterales bacterium | reverse complement strand
TCAATCGCCTCCGGTCCGGGAAATTCGTTCCACCCCGTACGCAACGAGCATGCCGCATGGGTCGCCCGGCATTTCGCGGGGCACGCCTGGATCGCCGTCGAACTGCATCGCAGCCCCAGCGATGCGACAAGGTTCACCGAGCTGGCCGCGCTCGGCACCCGCCACGGCCTGCCGCTGGTCGCCAGCGGCGACGTGCACATGCATATACGCCGCCGGCGCGCCTTGCAGGACGTAATGACTGCGATCCGCCTCGGCTGCACGATCGCCGAGGCCGGTCATGCGCTGTTTCCGAACGGCGAGCGGCATCTGCGCCGGGTCGGCGACCTCGCCGCGCTGTATCCGCCGGCGCTTCTCGCCGAGAGCGCGCACATCGCATCGTTGTGCACGTTCGACCTGCGCAAGCTCGATTACCGCTATCCGCAGGAACTGGTGCCGGCCGGCCTCGATGCGATCGGACATCTGCGTGAACTGACCTGGGCCGGCGCGGCCCGGCATTGGCCGAACGGCATTCCCCGCGCCGTGAAAGTGCAGGTGGAAAAGGAACTCGCCTTGATCCGCGACGTCGGCTACGAGCATTTCTTCCTGACCGTCGAGGACATCGTGCGCTGGGCGCGTGCGCAGACGCCGCCGATCCTGTGCCAGGGCCGCGGCTCGTCGGCGAATTCGGCGGTCTGCTATTGCCTCGGCATCACTGCGGTCGACCCGGAGAACGGCAACCTGCTGTTCGAGCGCTTCCTGTCGAAGGAACGCGACGAGCCACCGGACATCGATGTCGATTTCGAGCACGAACGCCGCGAGGAAGTCATCCAGTACGTGTTCGGCAAATACGGACGCGACCGCGCCGCGCTCGCCGCGACCGTGATCAGCTACCGCGGCAAGAGCGCGGTGCGCGATGTCGGCCGCGCGCTCGGCATCCCGGAAGACCAGCTCGACGGCCTGAGCGGCATGTTCTCGCGCGTGCTCCACGGCCAGCCGTTCGGACCATGGCTCGCCGGACACGGCTTCGATCCCGAAAGCCGCGTGTTGCATCGCCTGTTCGCGCTGACCGGCGAGATCCATGGCTTTCCGCGCCATCTGTCCCAGCACGTCGGCGGGTTCGTGATTTCCGATCAGCCTTTGCACCATCTCGTGCCGGTCGAGAACGCGGCCATGCCGGAGCGCACGATCATCCAGTGGGACAAGGACGATCTGGAAACGATGAAGCTGCTCAAGGTCGACTGCCTCGCACTCGGCATGCTGACCGCGTTGCGCAAGTGCCTCGATCTGCTGCACGCGCATGGACTCTGGAACCGGCCGGCCCTCGGCGCGTCACCGAGCCTGGTCGATATTCCGCGCCACGGCGATCAGCGCGTCTACGACATGATCTGCGCAGCCGACACAGTCGGCGTGTTCCAGATCGAATCGCGCGCGCAGATGTCGATGCTGCCGCGGCTCAAACCGCGCTGTTTCTACGACCTGGTCATCGAGGTCGCGATCGTCCGGCCCGGCCCGATCCAGGGCAACATGGTGCATCCGTATCTGCTGCGCCGGAAAGGACTGGAGCCGGCCGACTATCCGCAATCGCGCTTCGAGCGCGAAGCCGGCCACGGCACGTCGCGCGTCGAGGAAGTGCTGCAACGCACGCTCGGCGTGCCGATCTTCCAGGAACAGGTGATGAAGCTGATCGAGGTCGTCGCCGGCTTCACGCCCGGCGAAGCCGACGAGTTGCGCCGCGCAATGGCCGCATGGAAGCGGCGCGGCGGCCTCGAACGCTTCCACGACAAGATCCGCTCCGGCATGCGCGAGCGCGGTTACAGCGATGCGTATTTCGAGCGCATCTTCGAGCAGATCAAGGGTTTCGGAGAATACGGATTTCCGGAATCGCACTCGGCGAGTTTCGCGCATCTCGCCTGGGCCTCGTCATGGCTCAAGTACTATCACCCGGCCGCATTCACCTGCGCGTTGCTGAACTCGCAACCGATGGGCTTCTATCAGCCGGCGCAGCTGATCCAGGATGCGCGCAAGCATGGCGTGCGCGTGCTGCCGGTCGACGTCGCGCGCAGCGAATGGGATTGCACGCTGGAAGCGGACCAGCCGAGCGCGTCTTTGCCTGGAGCGGATCCGCGGCGCGATCCGGTGACCCTGCGCCTCGGCCTGCGACAGATCCTCGGCCTCGCCGGGAATCTGGCCACGCGTCTTGTCGCGGCGCGCCGCGAAGCGCCGTTCCGCGACGTCGCCGACATGACCCGGCGCGCGCGCGTCAGTGCGTCCGAGCGCGCGCGCCTCGCCGACGCGGGCGCGCTGCGAAGCCTCAGCGGCCATCGCTATCGGGCGCGCTGGGAAAGTGCCGGCGCCGAACTGCCGCCGCCGCTACTCGAACAGGCCGCGATCGCCGAATCCCGGGTCGCCCTGCGGCGACCTTCATTGCGCGAGGACGTGATGACCGACTATGCGACGCTCGGCCTGTCGCTGGCCCGGCATCCGCTGGCGCTGATCCGCGACCAGCTCGAACGACGCCGGGTCAGGCCGGCCAGCGCAGCCCGGGACACGGCGAATCGGGGCAAGCCCCTGCGCTGCGCCGGCCTCGTCACCGTGCGCCAGCATCCCGGCACCGCGAAAGGCGTCACCTTCGTCACCCTCGAAGACGAAACCGGCCAGGTCAATGTCGTGGTCTGGCGCGCGCTGGCCGAACGCCAGCATCGCGTGCTGCTCGAGTCGACCGTGATGGCGGTCGATGGCGTGCTCGAAGCCAGCGATGGCGTGCATCATCTGATCGCGAAGCGGCTGCACGATTTCAGTGCGCTGCTGCCGGAGTTCTCGTTCGCGTCGCGGGACTTTCATTGAGCATTCAATACACCTTTCGCCGGAATGACGGAAATTGGAGACATCCCGCAATGGCGGGCGCGGGATCGTTTTCAAGGCGCCTCCAACGTCCCCGCGATGCGGCCCATGAACGGCCGGTAGTAACGCAACTCCGCGATCGAATCGCGCACGTCGCTGAGTGCGGTGTGCGCGGAGTCCTTGCTGAAACCGCGGCTGACCTCGGGTGCCCAT
>JBIODY010000310.1:0-3040 GCA_044445505.1 Lysobacterales bacterium | reverse complement strand
GAGAATGCCGCGCGTCGTGACTTGGCTGAACATCGCATACAGGGTCAGTGGATCGCTGGGTGCGGCCGCGAGTTCGAGGCGGCCGCGCGTGGTGTTCGGCGTGCCGTTGCCGGTGCCCGCGGGGAATCCGTTTGTCAGCAGGGTCCAGTCGGCGACCGCGGGGCAACCGCTGGTCGGCATGGTCGCGCGATAAACGCCGTTGGCGCCGTTATTGACCAGATCCGGCTGCACCGGTGTCGGCAGGCCGCGCGTGCCGACACCGGCGTACAGCACCGTCGCGCCGCCCTGGTCGACCGCGAGCAGGCCGGTCGTGTCCTGGCGCTGTGCGCCGGCACCGACGGCGAACGCGTTCGTATAGCAGGGGCCGCTCCAGTTGCTGCCGGCGTCGTAGGAGAAATACACGCCGGTCTTGGTGCCGACGATCACGTTGTTCGACTGGTTCGGATCGACCACGACCTTGCCGATCGCCTGATACTGCGGAAAACCGTTCGCCGAAGGTCCGTAGAACGGATTGAACACATCGGCGCCGAGCAGGCTCCAGGTTTCGCCCTTGTCGGTGCTCTTGAGCACGCCGGCCGCACCGAACGAGAACGAGCCGTAGCGCAGGTCGCCGGTGCCGGCGTAGATCACGTTGTGGTTGCCCGGGTCGATCGTGATGTCGCCGATCGCCATGCTCGCGATCTCCGGGAAATCGGTCTTGATCGCCCAGGTCGTGCTGGCCGTGCAGCAATTCGTCGTTTTCCACACGCCGCCGCCGTCGGAGCCGATGTAGGCGATGGCCGGATCGTCGAGGTCGCTGACGACCACGTTGGTGCGGCCGGCATTGTTGCCGGCGCCGAAGCCTTCGCCGGCCAGCGGATTCGGGCCCAGCAGCGTGAACGCATTCGGATCCAGCGCGAGCCCCTTGTCAGGCGAGGGCCGGTAGGTCTTCGCGCCGGCAGGCACCGCCGAGGCGATCTTCTTGTCCTGCTTCTCCGCATCGAGCAGCCAGGTCGGCTCGAAGCGCAGGTGGTGCGGATCGCCGGCGTAGCCGACGCGGATCGCCCAATAGTCGCCGTCCACCGGCGGCCGTCCCTGTTCGTGCTCCGCCGCTTCGCCGCGCAGGAGCGTCGGCTTGTTGAACTCGTGGTGATTCCGGACTGCGGCCACCGCGGATACCAGCACCAGGCCGGCAACGGCCAGCCACGCGTAACGATTGCTCATGGAGTCTCCCTCAGGGGTTCGGCGGAGCGCCGGCTCCGTCCCGCGGCGGATCATACGCATCAATCAGGTACAACGGGCGTTGCTTCGCTTCGACATAAAGCCGACCGAGGTATTCGCCGATCACGCCAAGCGCCATCAGCTGGATGCCGCCGAGAAACAGCACGACGACCATCAGCGACGGATAGCCCTGCACCGGGTCGCCGAACAGCAGCGCCTTGCCCAGCACCCACAAGCCGAACAGGAATGCGAGCAGCGCGGCGACCAGGCCAAAATAGGTGGCGACCTTCAGCGGCGCGTTCGAGAACGAGGTGATGCCCTCGATCGCGAAGTTCCACAAGCGCCAGTAGTTCCACTTCGTCTGGCCGGCATGGCGCGGATCGCGGTGGTAGACCACCGACAACTGGCGAAAGCCGACCCAGGTGAACAGGCCTTTCATGAAGCGCTGGCGCTCGCGCACTTGTTTCAGCGCATCCAGCACGCGCCGCGACAGCAGGCGGAAATCGCCGGTGTCGCGCGGGATCGGCGTGCTGGAGAGGCGTTCCATCACGCGATAGAACCCCGACGCGGTCATCTTCTTGAAACCGGTTTCGCCGGCGCGCGTCGCACGCGTGCCGTAGACGACATCGCAGCCTTCGCGCCAATGCGCGACGAACGTGGGGATCAGTTCGGGCGGATCCTGCAGGTCGGAATCGATGACCACCGCCGCATCGGCATCGACACGATCGAGCCCCGCAGTCAGCGCGAGTTCCTTGCCGAAATTGCGCGACAGCTTCAGCGTCGCCACGCGCGGATCGGCCGCGCGCAGCGCGCACATGATCCGGTACGTGTCGTCGCGGCTGCCGTCGTCGACATACAGCACTTCGGACTCCAGATCCAGGCCATCGAGCACGGCCGCGAGGCGTGCATGGAAATCCCGCAGGCCTTCGCTCTCGTTGTAGGCGGGCACGACGACAGTGAGCTTGGACATGGGCGACACCCGGCAGGGAACACTGCATGCTAGCCGAGTCGGCGCCGCGACGTCATCGCACTGGTCCCGCTTGCGTATGGCCATCTATTCTATTATTCTAGAGGTATGGAATCAAAAGCCGCCGTTACCGCGCTGTCCGCGCTCGCCCATGAAAGCCGGCTTGCGTTGTATCGCCTGCTCGTGCAGGCCGGACCGCAGGGGCTCGGCGTCGGGGACCTTCAGGCCTGCACGCAAATCCCGCCGGCGACCCTGACCCATCACCTGCACGCGCTGCGCCGCGCCGGATTGATCGTGGACATCCGCGACGGACGCTCGATCGTCTGCCACGCGGACTACGCGCAGATGAATGCGTTGCTCGCGTTCCTCACCGAGAACTGCTGCGGCGATGCCTCGACATGCGCGCCGACCGCCGCCTGCAAGCCCAGGTCAGCCAGAACCGTCCGGAGAACCCGCTCATGAAGCGTTTCCATGTGCACGTCAACGTAATCGACCTCGACGCGAGCATCGCGTTCTATTCATGCCTGTTCGACGCCCCGCCGGCGGTCGTCAAGGACGACTATGCGAAATGGATGCTCGATGACCCGCGCCTCAATTTCGCCATCTCGCGACGTGATCGCGCGGCCGGGGTCGACCATCTCGGCCTGCAAACCGACAGTGGCGCGGAGTTGGCCGGGATCGGCCACCGCCTCGCTGCTGCCGATGCGGTCAAGCTGGCCGAAGCCGGCACGACCTGCTGCTACGCGCATTCGGACAAGGTCTGGTCCGAGGATCCGCAGGGGTTGCGCTGGGAGACGTTCCACACGCATGGCGCGGCGACGACTTACTACGATCCTGCGGTCGAAGCTGCGTGTTGCGGACCGCAGGCAAGCT
>JBIODY010000309.1:0-3040 GCA_044445505.1 Lysobacterales bacterium | reverse complement strand
CCGTTCAATCGCCAGCTCGAAGGCCTGTACAAGGTCAAGGTCGGTACCGACAACTATGCGGTCACGCAGATGGAGCCGGTCAGTGCGCGCTTCGCGTTTCCGGGCTTCGACGAGCCGCGCTTCAAGACGCCGTTCGATATCGCGCTGACCGTTCCGAAAGACCAGGTCGCGGTCGCCAACACGCGCCAGCTGCGTGAAGAAGTATCCAGGGATGCGAAGTGGAAGACGCTGACCTTCGCGACCACGCGGCCGCTGCCGACCTATCTGGTCGCGTTCGCGGTCGGGCCTTGGGACGTCGTCGACGCTGCGCCGATTCCTGCGAATGCGCTGCGCAGGCATGCGTTGCCGCTGCGCGGCATCGGTCCGCACGGCTCTGCGAAGCAACTCGACTGGGCGTTGCGCGTCGCGCCCGAGATCGTGAAGTTCTACGAGGACTACACCGCGCAGCCGTATCCGTTCGACAAGCTCGATCTGCTCGGCGCGCCGGATTTCTCGGCCGGTGCGATGGAGAACGCCGGACTGATCGTCTATCGCGACGCGTACCTGCTGACCGACGCGCATTCGCCCGCCGACCACTACCGCAGCGTGTTCAACATCGAGGCGCACGAGATCGCGCATCAGTGGTATGGCGATCTGGTCACCGTGCCGTGGTGGGATGACATCTGGCTCAACGAGGCGTACGCAACCTGGGCGCAGGCGAAGGCGACCGTCGCGCTGAAACCCGATTATCGCGGCGATCTCGAGGCGCTCGAGCGCCGGTTGGGCGCGATGTCGACGGACAGCCTGCTCAGCGCGCGCAAGGTGCGCCAGCCGATCCGCGGCCGCGGCGACATCGAGACCGCATTCGACGACATCACCTACGAGAAGGGCGCGAGCGTGCTCGCGATGTTCGAAAGCTGGGTCGGTGCCGACGCGTTCCGCAAGGGCATGCGCGAATATCTGGCGCAACACGCGTTCGGCAGCGGCAGCTCGGACGATCTGATCGCGACGCTGGCTGCGGCGAGCGGCAAGGGCGATGCGTTCGCCAGCGCGATGCGCAGTTTCCTCGACCAGCCCGGCGTGCCGCTGGTCCGCAGCGAGCTCGAATGCAAGGACGGCAAGGCCACGCTCGCGCTCGCCCAGTCGCGCTACCTGCCGTACGGCGTCATGCAGAAAGAGGCGGCGCAGTGGGGCGTGCCGGTATGCGCCCGCTTCGGGCATGGGGCAGGGTCCGCGACGCAATGTTTCCTGCTCGATCAGGCCGCGCGGCGGTTCGAGATCGCCGGCAGTTGCCCGGACTGGTACCTGCCGAACGCGGATGCGCGCGGTTACTATCGCTTCGACATGGCTGCGCCGGAGCTGGCGAAACTCGGCGCTGCGGTGGCGGCGCTGAGTGCCACGGAACAGGTCGTCTATGCCGATGCGCTGTCCAGCGCATTCCGGCGCGGCGCGCTCGCTCCGGGTGCACTGCTCGATGCGATGCCGGCGCTGGCGTCTTCCGATCTGCCCCAGGTTGCAAGCGCATTGCTCGACAGTTTCGAGTGGATCCGCGAGCACCTCGCCGATGCTGCGACGCGACCGGTGCTCGACGCGTTCGCCACGCGCCTCTACGCGCCGCGCCTCGAGCAGCTCGGCTGGCATCGCAGGGACGGCGAAACGGGCACGGTCACCGCATTGCGTACGCGGCTCGCCGAATTCCTGGCGATGCGTGTGCGCGATCCGCACGCGCGCGCCGAACTCGCTCGCCAGGGCCGCGCTGTGCTCGGCCAGGACGCCGGCGCTGGGGTCGACTTCACGCGTGCGGATCCGGATCTCCTGACCACCGCGCTCAAGGTCGCGGTGCAGGACGGCGGCGTGCCGGCGTTCGACGCCGCGCAGAACGAACTCGCCCACGATCACGACACCCAGCATCGCTATGCGTTGCTCGGTGCGCTCGGTGCGACGCGCGATCCGGTCCTCGGCGCGCGCGCGCGCGACTTCGGCCTCAGTCCAGCGGTGCAGATCGGCGAGATGTCGCGCCTGTACGGCGCGCAGATGGACGAACCCGCGAACCGCACCGCGATGTGGGCCTGGCTGCAGGCGCACTTCGATGCTTATCGGACGCGCCTGCCCGCGTTTGCGCAGGCCTATCTGCCGGCCAGCGTTGCCGGTGGCCGCTGCAGCGCCGCGGATGCGGACGAGCTGTCCGCGTTCTTCGCGCCGCGCATCAAGGTCCTGATCGGCGGCGAGCGCGGCCTCGGCGAGACACTCGAAGGCATCCGCCAGTGCGGCTCGCTGCGCGGGCATGTCGGCGCGAAGGCGCTGGCTGCGTGGGCGGAGGCGCACACGGCCAAGCGATAGAGCGCGCCGTCACCCGGGTATGCAGCGCAGGGCGGGCCTCGGCCCACCGACGGTTGTCGTGACGCGAGACGGTGGGCCAGGCCCACCCTACGGAACTCGCCGCGCTTGCTAAGATGCCGCACACCAGCAGCGCAGGGGCAGGGCGGCAATGGACGAACTACCTTCGGCGAGGGGATCGGGATCCTTCGCGCGCATTCCGGAGCGCAACACCGCCGACAACCTGCTGCGCACCGCGCAGCAGCACCACGTCGCGTTGTCGAGCATGGCCGACACCAAGGCGAACATCATCATCACGGTGTCGTCGATCGTGCTCACCCTCTCGCTCGGGCGCATGAACGAGCCGGAGCTGCGCCTGTCGGTACTGACCCTGTCCGGCTTTACCCTGGTTGCGCTGCTGCTCGCGATCCTCGCCGTGCTGCCGAAATACCAGCCGCTGAAATGGAAGGGCGAAGCGATACCGCAGGATTTCAACCTGCTGTTCTTCGGCCATTTCGCCGAGCTGCCACGCGAACGCTATCTCGCCGAACTCAGCCGCGCGTTGCAGCCGGACGGTTCGCCGTACGCAACCTGGGCCAACGATATCTATTCGCTCGGCAGCTATCTCGCGCATCACAAGTATCGCTATCTGCGCTACAGCTACCTGTTCTTTCTGGCCGGATTCGTGCTCGCCTGCGCGGAACAGGGTTGGCGCCTGCTGCACTCCTGATCGCCAACCCCGCGG
>JBIODY010000308.1:0-3044 GCA_044445505.1 Lysobacterales bacterium | reverse complement strand
GCTGCGCACGCTCGTCGATGCCGGCCATCTCGCCATTACCCGTTGACGAAGGTCTGGCTCACGGAGGCCGTGCATGATTCCCGAGAACTTCAGCGTGGAGCCCGCGTCATGGGAAGCCGATCTGGCCGATCTGCGCGCGGTGCGCGAGCAGGTGTTCCTGATCGAACAGGCGATTCCGCCCGAGGACGAGTGGGACGCACTCGACGCGAGATCGCACCACGTGCTCGCGCGCGATCATGACCGCCGGCCGATCGGCACCGGACGGCTGGTGCCGCCACAATCGGCGATACAGGCAGTCATTGCTCGCGAAGCGGGCGCGCAAACGCCTGACAGCAGCCAGCAGGACCGTCCCCCGACGCCGGCAGGCATCGGCCGCATGGCCGTGCTTGCCGGATGGCGCGGCCAGGGCGTCGGCGCCGCAATCGTGCGCGTGCTGCTCGAACAGGCACGCGCGCTGCGCTATCCGGCGATCGAATTGCATGCGCAAAGCCATGCACTCGCGTTCTACGCCAAGTTCGGCTTCGAACCCTGCGGCGAGGAGTTCGAGGAGTGCGGCATCGCGCACTGGCCGATGCGTCTCACGCTGGAACCCACGATCGGCCGCCAACCACCGGCGCTGGCGCCGAAACCCGAAGCGCGCACGCTGCTGTTCGACGATCGCGATCAGGCGCTGGCCGCGGTCGCGGACCTGCTCGCCGATGCCAGGTTCGAGATCGCGATCTACACGCGCGATCTCGACCCCGCCCTGTTCGACGTGCCGGCCACGCTCGACGCGCTGAAACGGATCGCGCTGTCCGGTCGCAATGCGCGCATCCGCGTGCTGGTCCAGGATGCGCGCACGCCGCTCGCCGACGGTCACCGCCTGATCGCGCTCGCGCAGCGCCTGTCGAGCGCGATCGCGCTGCGTACGCCGGTCGATGAGCGCGACCTGCAGTATCCATCCGCGTTCCTGATCACCGACCGCCGCGGCTACCTGTTCCGCGTGCTCGGCAGCCGCCTCGAAGGCGAAGGTTCGACTTACGCGCCGGGCCGGCACGCGCAGCTGCGCGAATTCTTCGATCAGGTCTGGGAGCGTTCGGTGCCGAGCGAGGAACTGCGCCAACTCGCGGTTTGAAGGGTCGCCGAACAGGAATACATGGCACGGATCAACACTGATGGAGGCGGATAGCTCCATCTGCGGTCGTCCGCCTCGTTCCGCGTCCAGTGTTGTTGCCCCCTGTTCATCGCAGTGCAACACGAGCGCCGCAAGGGCGTTATAATTTCACCGTTTGAGGGCTGGTTTCACGATCGAGACACCTCATCTTCCAAAGGCGCGCAACCGGCGCGCCTTTTCGTCTGCATGGTGGCAGCGTGAGCGCAAACCCGTCCCAGTCCAGCCTTCTCCAGCAATTCCAGGCGAGCTCGCCGGTTTCCGGCGGCAATGCCGCGTTCCTCGAGGACCTCTACGAAAGCTGGCTCGCCGACCCCGCCACCGTGGCATCTCCCTGGCGCGACTATTTCGGCGCATTGAAAGGCCGCGAGGCCGGCGACGTGCCGCACTCGGCGGCGATCGCGCGCATCGAAGCGGCGCAGCGGCTCAATGGCGCGCGCGCGCCGTCCGGCGAAACGATGTCGCAGGGCGCGCTTTCGCAAAAGCAGGCCGGCGTGCTCAAGCTGGTGACCGCGTACCGTTCGCGCGGGCATCTCGCCGCCAGGCTCGACCCGCTCGACATGGATCACGCATTCCCGGCTGCGGATCTCGAGGCGATCGGCCTGCTGCCACGCCCGGCGGCGCCGGATCTCGATCTCGCGTTCCATGGTCTGTCGAATGCGGATCTGGACAGCGAATTCAGCACCGGCTCGCTGGCCGGGCCGCAGCGCCTGAAGCTGCGCGATCTGTTCGGCCTGCTCAAGGCGACCTATGCCGGCAGCATCGGTACCGAGTTCATGCATATCTCCGATGCGGAGCAGCGGCGTTGGGTGCACGAGCAGCTCGAGCGCGCCGGAGGCAACTACGCGCTGAGCATCGGGGACAAGAAGCGCGTGTTCGAGAAACTCGTGCAGGCAGACGGCCTCGAGCGCTACCTGCACACCAAGTACGTGGGCCAGAAACGCTTCTCGCTCGAAGGCGGCGACAGCCTGATTCCGCTGCTCGACGAGCTGGTCCGCCGCGGCGGCGCCGATGGCATGAACGACATGGTCGTCGGCATGGCGCATCGCGGCCGCCTCAACGTGCTGGTCAACACCCTCGGCAAGTCGCCGCAGAAATTGTTCGAGGAATTCGACGGCAAGCTCGACCACGTGGATGACCCGGCGCACTCGGGCGACGTGAAATACCATCTGGGTTTCAGTGCCGACGTGAAGACGCCCGGTCGTACCGTGCACGTCGCGCTCGCATTCAACCCTTCGCATCTCGAGATCGTCAACCCGGTCGTCGCCGGCTCCGTGCGCGCGCGCCAGACGCATCGCCGCGACACCATGCGCGAACACGTCGTCCCGGTGCTGATCCACGGCGATGCCGCGTTCTCGGGCCAGGGCGTCAACATGGAACTGCTGAACATGTCGCAGGCGCGCGGCTTCTGCGTCGGCGGTTCGATCCACGTCGTGATCAACAACCAGGTCGGCTTCACGATCTCGAATCCGCACGACGCACGCTCGACGCTGTATTGCACCGACGTCGCGAAGATGGTCAACGCGCCGGTGTTCCACGTGAACGGCGACGACCCGGAAGCGGTGTTGTTCGTCGCCCGCCTCGCGTTCGACTTCCGCCAGAAGTTCAAGCGCGACGTGGTCGTCGACATCGTCTGCTATCGCCGCCATGGTCACAACGAGGCCGACGAACCGGCGGCGACGCAGCCGTTGATGTACCAGCTCATCCGTGCGCGCCCCACCGCGCGCGAGCTGTATGCGAAGCAGCTCATCGGCGAAGGCGTGATCACCGAGGCCGACGCGACGGCGCTGATCGATGCGTATCGCGCGAAACTCGAAGCCGGCACGCCGATCGCGGAACTCGACCCCGACTTCAAGGACGAGTTCGCGGTCGACTGGCGCAGCCATCTCGGCGC
>JBIODY010000307.1:0-3060 GCA_044445505.1 Lysobacterales bacterium | reverse complement strand
GAGTCCCTGTTTGCGACGCGCGCGTGGCCCGGCGCACTCGAAGGCTGGCGTCGCGGCGTGTTGCACGACGCACTGATCGCCCTGCTGCCGGGCTGAGCGCCTGGTGTCGCAGCACGATTGCCTCGGCTGTCGACTTATCCGACCCGACCGCCGGGGCGGGCTTGGCGTTGCGCCGACCGCGCGTTATCATGCGCGCCCTTTCGCGGCTGTCCGGCCCGAAACTGGGCAGTTTGAAAAACTGCTCCAGCACAGGGATGTGCGGCCGCGGAAAACACGCAAGTGTTTGATGCGACAAACGTGGCACGGCTCTGCCGCGACCGCTTGTTTGCAAACCGCGGCAGAGCCTGCCCCGGACTCGATCCGGGGATGCCCCGGTTTTGCCAACCGATCAACGGACTCGTGGGGCGGTAGCTCAGCTGGGAGAGCGCTGCGTTCGCAATGCAGAGGTCGGGAGTTCGATCCTCCTCCGCTCCACCATCCTTCCAGCGTCATTGCGCCCGATGCTTGCGCACGGCGCAAGCTCGGCGGCATCCTATGCCGCAACGGCGCCGGGAAGGGCCTCATGCGCCCGTCAGAGGCGTTGGCCCTTCAGGTATCCGCCCCGCGCATGATCGAATTCGGACACAGCACCCACGTCGGCCTGCGCCGCGAGCACAACGAGGATACCTATTACGCCGACGCGGATATCGGCCTGTGGCTCGTGGCCGACGGAATGGGCGGCCACGAACACGGCGAGGTCGCCAGCGCGCTCGCGCGCGACACCTTGGTGCGTGAAGTCGGCAAGGGCACCGAGCTGGTGCGCGCGATCCAGCTCGCCGACGAGGAAATCATCCGTCATTCGACGCGCCGCTCCGAGGCGTTGCCGATGGGCACCACGATCGCGGCGCTGCGCATTCCGCAAGGCGGCGAGTTCGAGGTAGCGTGGGTCGGCGACAGCCGCGTGTACGTCTGGAACGACGGCCTGAAGCAGCTCTCGCAGGATCATTCCTACGTGCAGGAACTGATCGACCAGGGTGCGATCACCAGCGAGCAGGCGCGCAGCCATCCGCACCGCAACGTGGTCACCCAGGCGCTCGGCGTGACCGATCCCGAATCGCTGCGCGTGGAAAGCGTGCGCGGCAAGTTGAATCCGGGCATGCAGTTGCTGTTGTGCAGCGACGGCCTCACCGAGGAGGTCAAGGACAGCGCGATCGCGACCATCGTCGCGCGCCAGGACCTGACCCCGCAGGAATGCGTGGACCACCTGATCCTCGCCGCGCTCGACGGCGGCGGTTCCGACAACGTGACCGTGATCCTGGTGCGCGCGAGCTGAGCGGCGGGCACAGGGTGGGCCTTGGCCCACCGCCCTCAGGACAAATTGGTGGGCTGAAGCCCACCCCTACGCGCTGGCCAGGTGCTTCCACACGCACGCACCCTTGCTTGCCTTCTCGATCGCCTCCAGGCGCGCGGCGTGCAGCATCAGTTCGGTATCCAGCGCGCGCAGCAGGCGCGGGCGCGCCACGATCTGCACACGGATTGCGGTCGCCTGCGCCGCGACCTGGGCGGCCTCGTCGGCGAAGCCGAGATGCCCCTGTCCCGCGGTCAGCGCGAGATAGACGTCGGCAAGCAGATTCGCGTCGAGCAACGCGCCGTGCAGGCCGCGATGGCTGTTGTCGATCTCGAGCCGCCTGCACAACGCGTCGAGGCTGTTGCGCTGCCCGGGATACTTCTCGCGCGCGAGAGCGAGCGTGTCGAGTGCGCGCGCGCCAAGGCGTACGTCTTCGATGCCTGCGCGCACAAGTTCCGCATCCAGGAATCCGACGTCGAACGCCGCGTTGTGGGCGACGATCTCGGCGCCGTCGATGAACTCGAGAAATTCCGCGGCGATCTCGGCGAAGCGTGGCTTGTCCTTCAGGAACTCGTCGCTGATCCCGGTCACCGCGCGCGCACCTTCATCGATGGTGCGATCCGGATTCAGGTAATAGTGGAAACGGCGCCCGGTCGGCCGTCGCTGCACGAGTTCGACGCAGCCGATCTCGATGATGCGATGACCGCGCTGTACTTCGAGGCCGGTGGTTTCGGTATCGAGGATGATCTGTCTCATGCGGTTTCCCTGGACGCGGCGAACCGCAGTGCGGCGTCGCGCGCGAGCCTGTCGACGCGCTCGTTCTCGGCATGGCCGGCATGACCCTTCACCCAATGCCAGGTGATCCGGTGTTCCGCGACCGCAGCCGACAGGCGTTCCCACAGATCCTGGTTCTTGACCGGTTTGCGATCGCTGGTGCGCCAGCCGTTCGCGCGCCAGCGCGCCATCCATTCCTCGACACCGCGCTTGACGTACTGCGAATCGGTGGTGAGGGCGACCGTGCAGGGGCGCTTGAGGCTCTCCAGGCCAGCGATCGCGGCCATCAGCTCCATGCGGTTGTTGGTGGTCTGCGCCTCGCCGCCCGACAGTTCCTTCTCGCGCGCACCGGCGCGCAACAACGCGCCCCAACCACCGGGCCCGGGATTGCCGAGGCAAGCGCCATCGGTGAACAGTTCGACGCGCATCGCGCGTTGTGTTGCACCCGTCATGCGCTGGCACGCCGGCTCGGCGTACCCGCAAGCTGCGGCTGGATCGCAACGTGCTCACGCAATCGCCGCGGTCGCAGCGGCGTCAACACGGCACGTTGTTTCGAGGCGACGATGACATACGCGCCGCGCAGCGGCGCGAGCAGGCGGCTGCGCGGCCCCGGGGCAGGTTCACCGCGTTGCGGCCAGCAGCCACCGAGATACTCGGCGCTGCCGGTCGCGAGGCGGCGTTTGTGCAGGCGCTGGCGCGCGACATCCGCGAGGGTGACGCGCGGCACCGGCGCGCCGCGGCGCGCCTGCCAATGGATCCAGGCCAGCCATGGACTCCACGGATTGAGTCCGAACCACAACAGCACGCCACCCGGTGCGAGCACGCGCGCCAGCTCGTCGAGGAACTCACCCGATGCCGGCAGTGCCTCGCCGACGTGCTGCGCCAGCACCAGCCGGAATGCGTCATCCTGCCACGGCAATTCGCCGGCATCGCAGCGCACGTCGCCATGCAGGCGACCG
>JBIODY010000306.1:0-3067 GCA_044445505.1 Lysobacterales bacterium | reverse complement strand
CGCTTGCCCAAGCGCGGGTCCTGCATCCGGACCATCGGTTTTTCGACGTGCCGCCGCAGATCCCTGTCGATACCGTGGTCAGCCTGGCCGTCATCGAACATTGCAAGGATGCGAGCGGGTTCCTACGTCGACTGGCCGCCCTGGCCAGGCCCGGTGGCCGCATCGCGTTGACCACGCCGCATCCGGCGTTCGAGTTCGTCCATGATTCCGGTTCGCGCATCGGGATCTTCAGTCACGATGCGAGCGAGGAGCACGAAGTCCTGCTCGATCGCAACGCGCTGTTCGACCTGGCACGCGCCGAGCGGCTCGAAATCGTCCGCTACCGCCGTTTCCTGTTCGGCGCCAATCAGCTCATCGTGTTGCGGCGTCCGTGAAGCGCGGTTCTTCGGCCCGTGGTTTCCGCCAGGTCCGCGCGCGAATTGGAGTGCCTCCGCGGCTTGGTTACCATGCGTGTTGTTCGGTTGGACACGGGTTGACATGAAGCTGGTCATCCAGATCCCCTGCTACAACGAGGCGGAGTCCCTGCCGCACCTGATCCCGCAGCTGCCGCGGCAGGTGATCGGTTGCGACCGCGTCGAATGGCTGGTCATTGATGACGGCTCGGTGGACGACACCGCCGGCGTCGCCGCACGGCTCGGGGTCGACCGCGTCGTCCGCCATCCGGTCAACCGCGGCCTCGCGGCGGCGTTCATGAGCGGTCTCGAAGCGGCAGTGGCCGGCGGGGCCGACATCATCGTCAATACCGATGCCGACAACCAGTACGATGCGCGCGACATCGAGACCCTGGTGCGTCCAATCATCGATGGGCGCGCGGAAATGGTCATCGGTGCCCGGCCGATCACGGAGACCGAGCATTTCTCGTGGTTGAAGAAACGCCTGCAGGGCCTCGGCAGCCGGGTCGTACGTCTGGCCAGCAATACCCAGGTGACCGACGCGCCGAGCGGCTTCCGCGCGTTTACGCGCGAGGCGGCGCAGCGCCTCAACGTTTTCAGTTCGTACACCTACACGCTGGAAACGATCATCCAGGCCGGGCACAGCAACATCCGTGTGTTGTCGGTGCCGATCCGCACCAACCCGGATCTGCGTCCGTCGCGGCTGGTCAAGAGCATGCGGCACTACGTCTGGCGTTCCGCATCGACGATCGTGCGCATCTTCGCGACTTATCGGCCATTGATGTTCTTCTGGCTGGTCGCGGCTTTCTTCCTCGTCGTGGGCGGCTTGCTGGGCGGCTGGTATGTTTTCCACATGCTCGCAGGCCAGGGAAGCGGACACGTCCAGTCCGCGTTGCTCGCGGCAGCCTCGTTCACGATCGGGCTGATTCTTTTCATGCTCGGCTTCATCGCCGATCTGCAGGCGGTCAACCGCCGCTTGCTGGAGGCCATCGACTGGCGCGTGCGGCAACTCGAACCGCCGGCGTCGCCTGCGGCAAAATCCGTGGAGTCCCCGGCGTGGGCCGCGCGGGAAAAGAGCGAATGAGCGCGCCCCCGCAACCCGCGGGCAATTATTACGACAAATATCGCACCGCGAATCCGCTCGCGCGCTACCTGATGCACGGATTCCTGCAGGCGTTCGATGCGTTGGCCGCGCGCGTACCGGCATCGGCGGCGCTCGAGATCGGCTGCGGCGAAGGTGAGTTGTCGATCCGCCTTGCCCGGCGCGGTTTCTGCATGCGCGGTTGCGATATCTCGCCCGAGATCGTCGAGGAAGCGCGCACCCGTGCGCGGCAAGCGGGTGTCGAGGCGAGCTTCTGGGCACAACCGATCGAATCGATCGATGTGCGCGCCGAGGCCGCTCCGCTCGTGGTGTGCTGCGAGGTCCTCGAACACATCGACGATCCCGCGCGTGGCGTCGATGTGCTCGCCGAACTTGCGCAACCGTATCTGCTTGCCAGCGTGCCGCGCGAACCATTGTGGCGCGTACTCAACATCGCGCGCGGAAAATATCTCGGCGATCTCGGCAATACGCCGGGTCATGTCAATCACTGGAGTCGCGGCGGATTCCTCGGCACGCTCAGGCGCCGCTTCGACGTGATCGAGACACGCGCGCCATTGCCGTGGACGATGGCGTTGTGCAGACGGCGCTGAGCCGGGCGCGGCTGAAGCGCGCGCTGCATGTGTGCGGTGCGATCCTGTGTCTGCTGGCTGTCGCGCTACTGCTCAGGCGCGGCCTCGCACTGGGTGACGCGCTCGGCGAAAGCCTGACCCGGATTGCGCCCGCTGCATTCGCGGCCGCGCTCGGCCTGTATGTCGGCGCGAGCCTGCTGCTGGGCCTGGTCTGGTGCCTGCTGGTGCGCATGGTGGCCGATGCGCGGCCGCGCTTTCGCCCGCTGTTCGCCGCACATCTGCGCGCGCAGCTTGCGAAATACCTGCCCGGGAATGTGTTCCATCTGGCGTACCGACATCTCGCCACGCGCGGCGAAGGCGTCGGCCATCGTGCGCTCGTCCTCGCACTTGCACTGGAATCGGTGTTCGTGGTCGCCGCAGCCGCAATTCTTGCGCTGGGCGTCGCGTCCGATCCGCGCCTCGATGCACTGACGCCGCACGTGCACCAGTTGATCTGGGCCGCACCGTTGCTCGCCCTCGTTGCCTGGATCGGAGTGACGATCGGTGCGCGCCGTTGGCGAGCGGGCCGGTCGGCGCGCGGTGTCGCAGCAAGCGCGGCGGCGGCGCTGGCGATCGACATCGTGTTCTTCATCCTGGCCGGGTGTGCGCTGCGGCTGCTCAGCGAGCATCCGGCGGCCCTGCCGATCGAGGCCTGGCTGGGCTGGCTTGCGCTTGCCTGGGCGGCGGGTTATGTGACGCCGGGTGCACCCGCGGGGCTCGGCTTGCGTGAAGCGGTGCTCGTGCTGGCTCTGGCCCCCCCCCTCGGCGACGCCGACGCACTCGCGATTGTGCTCGCGTATCGGCTGCTCACGCTGATGGCGGACGGCATCCTCGCGTTGACGGGATTCGTTCTTTCGCGAGACCGCAGCGCAGTGGGTTCTGCGCCTCCGGCGCGCAGCTGAAGTCGACGGCGAGTTCGGTACACCCGCGACGAAAAGCGGCCCCCATCCGCCTTTCGGCACCTT
>JBIODY010000305.1:0-3070 GCA_044445505.1 Lysobacterales bacterium | reverse complement strand
GGAATGTAGAACGCGGCGCCGGTGACCGCCTGTTCGCCGTGTTCGGTGCGATTGCTCCAAGTCGCCTTGCCACCACGGATCAAGAAGTGTTCTTCGACCGGCGCCTTCATGTAGTCGTTGCCGCTGCCGGCGTATTCGACAAGAATGCCCGCCGCATCGAGTTTCCAGCTTGCGACGATGTGGTCACCGCGGCCGCGATCGTTGTAGGAATATTCGGCAAGGGTCGCGCCGCTGGCATCGGTTGCGACCGTCTGCGTGCCCGACGCATTGCCCTGGATCAGGATCGTGTCGGTGCGCGCGACGGCGGCGGCCATCGCGGTTGCGCTCGATGCGAGCAACGCGGTCAGAAGGATATGGCGCATGTCGCGGCTCCCGCTATTCGGAATCCCTAGCTAACCACAGCGGCAGCGCTTTCGCCCATGCCGGACCTCCTTGTCGGCGCGGGCGACGTCGCTCTTGCTAGACTTGCGTCCCCTCGAGCTGGAACCACGAATGGACGCCGCCGCCCTGCCCCGTCCCGATGACGCCCGCGTTGCCGTGATCGGCCTCGGCTATGTCGGCCTGCCGCTCGCGGCCGGTTTCGGCCGCCAGTTGCCGACCCTCGGTTTCGACATCAACCAGGCACGCATCGCGGAATTGCGCGCGCATCGCGATCACACGCTGGAAGTCTCGCCGGAGGAACTGAAGGCGACGCCGCAACTGGAATTCAGCGCCGATGCGGCCGACCTTTCGGCCTGCAACGTATTCATCGTGACCGTGCCGACGCCGATCGACAGTGCGAAACGCCCCGACCTGACGCCGCTCGAAGCCGCGAGCCGCACGGTCGGCAAGGCGATCCGCCGTGGTGGCGTCGTGGTGTTCGAATCGACCGTGTATCCGGGCGCGACCGAAGAGGTCTGCGTGCCGATCATCGAGCGCGAATCCGGACTCAGGTTCAACGTCGATTTCTACGCCGGCTACAGCCCGGAGCGCATCAATCCGGGGGACAAGCAGCATCGGCTCGAGACGATCATGAAGGTGACCTCGGGTTCGACGCCGGAGGCCGCAGATTTCGTCGACGCGCTATACCGGAAAATCATCACTGCCGGCACGCACAAGGCGTCGAGCATTCGCGTCGCCGAAGCCGCAAAGGTCATCGAGAACACCCAGCGCGACCTCAACATCGCGTTGATCAACGAACTCGCGCTGATCTTTCACCGGCTTGGCATCGATACCAGCGAAGTGCTCGCCGCGGCCGGCACAAAATGGAATTTCCTGCCGTTCCGGCCGGGCCTGGTCGGTGGCCATTGCATCGGTGTCGATCCGTATTACCTGACCCACAAGGCGCAGCAGATCGGCTATCACCCGGAGGTGATCCTGTCGGGCCGGCGCATCAACGACGGCATGGGCGAGCACGTCGCGCAGCGCGTGATCAAGCTGATGATCCAGCGCCGCATCCATACCGCGGGCGCGAACATCCTCGTGCTCGGCCTCGCGTTCAAGGAAAACTGCCCGGACCTGCGCAACACGCGCGTGGTCGACGTGGTCCGCGAGTTCCGCAGCTACGATGCGCATGTCGACGTCCACGATCCCTGGGTCAGCGCCGAGGAAGCGCGCCACGAATATGGGCTCGAACTGGTGACCGACCTCGTTCCCGGGAAATACGACGCGGTGATCCTCGCGGTCGCGCATCACCAGTTCATCGAACTCGGCGTGGAACGCATCCGCGCACTCGGCAAACCCGGCTGCGTGCTGTTCGACGTCAAGCAGGCGTTGCCGCGCGACAAGGTCGACGACCGGCTCTAGGGCGCCTCTGAACAAGCCGTCATCCCGGCGAAAGCCGGGATCCAGCTCTGAGGCAGACCATCGAAAAACTGGATTACAGGCCGCTCCTGGGCCTGTCTTTGGCCGGCCTCGCCATTCGCTACGGCATCCTGCTTCGCGGCCCTGCTTCGGAATGGCGAGCGTTGACCCAGAGTTCCCTACCATGCAGGAACGGCTTCAGCCGCGATACGATTCGGCGAAAGGGCATCGCGGCTGAAGCCGCTCCTACGACAGCAAGGGAACACCATGCGCATTCTCGTCACCGGCGCCGCCGGCTTCATCGGTTCCTCGCTGAGCGAGCGCCTGCTCGCGCGCGGCGATGAAGTGCTCGGCTACGACAATCTCAACAGCTACTACGATCCGACCCTGAAGGAAGCGCGTCTGGCCAGGCTGACTCCGCAGCCGAAGTTCCACTTCGTGCGCGCATCGCTCGAGGATCGTCCCGCACTCGAGAAGGCGTTCGCCGAGTTCCGGCCGCAGCGCGTCGTCAACCTCGCAGCGCAGGCCGGTGTGCGCTATTCGATCGAGAATCCCTACGCCTACATCGAGAGCAACCTGGTGGGCTTCATCAACGTCCTCGAAGCCTGCCGGCACGGCAAGGTCGAACATCTGGTCTACGCCTCGTCGAGCTCGGTCTACGGGGCGAACCGGAAACTGCCGTTCTCGGTGCAGGATGCAGTCGACCATCCGGTCAGCCTGTATGCCGCGACCAAGAAGGCGAACGAGCTGATGGCACACACCTACAGCCATCTGTACGCGTTGCCGACGACCGGATTGCGCTTTTTCACCGTGTACGGACCGTGGGGCCGTCCGGACATGGCGCTGTTCCTGTTCACGCGCAAGATCCTCGCCGGCGAACCGATCGAGGTGTTCAACCACGGCAAGCACACGCGCGACTTCACCTATATCGCCGACCTCGTCGAGGGCGTGATCCGCACGCTCGACCGTGTGCCGGCGCCGGACCCGGCGTTCGACGCGCTGCATCCGAACCCTGCCACCTCGGCGGCGCCATACCGGGTCTACAACATCGGCAACCATCAGCCGGTCGAACTCGCGCATTACATCGAGGTGCTCGAAGCGAAGCTCGGCCGCAAGGCGCAGAAGATCCTGCTGCCGCTGCAGCCGGGCGACGTGCCGGACACCTATGCCGACGTCGAGGAATTGTCGCGCGACACCGGCTACGCGCCGGCAACCGCGGTCGAGGAGGGTATCGGGCGCTTCGTCGACTGGTATCGCGCGTTCTACAACTGTTGAGCGGTTGCAATAG
>JBIODY010000304.1:0-3075 GCA_044445505.1 Lysobacterales bacterium | reverse complement strand
CGCACGCCCTCGTCGAAGGTGCGCACGTTGAGCTTGATGATCGCCTCGTCGGGGATCACGTTCTCCTTGGTGCCGGCCTGCAGCGCGCCGATCGTGACCACGGCGGCTTCGGTCGCGGCGAGCTCGCGCGACACGATCGTCTGCAGGCGCAACACGGTCGCCGCGGCCATCACCACCGGGTCGATGCTGGCCTGTGGCATCGAGCCATGCGCGCCGCGGCCGAACAGGCGGATCTGAAGGCTGTCACCGGCCGAGGTGATCACGCCGGCGCGGCCGCTGATCGTACCGGCCACACCGACCATCACGTGCTGGCCGAGCACGATATCGGGCTGCGGAAAGCGCTTGAACAGGCCGTCGTCGATCATCGCCTGCGCGCCGGTGCCGGTTTCCTCGGCCGGCTGGAACACGGCCATGACCGTCCCTTTCCAGCCATCGCGCGCCTGCGCGAGCAGGGTGGCAGCGCCGACCAGCCAGGTCACGTGCATGTCGTGGCCGCAGGCGTGCATGACCGGCACCGTGTGGCCATCCTTGTCCTTCGCCGTGACCTTGCTCGCATACGGCAGACCAGTCACCTCCGCGACCGGCAGCGCGTCCATGTCCGCGCGCAGCATCACGGTCGGCCCGTCGCCATTGCGCAGCAGGCCGACCACGCCGGTGCCGCCGACGCCAGTGGTCACCTCGAAGCCGGCTTTGCGCAGCCGCTCCGCGGCGAGCGCGGCGGTGCGCGTCTCCTGCGTCGACAGTTCGGGATGGGAATGCAGGTCGGTGTACAGCTTCTCGAGATCCGGCATCAACTGCGGCAGGGCGGCCAGTGCCGGTTCGGGATTGCGCGCAATGGTTTCCATGAAACGCCGCCTCTTCCAAGGGCCGCTCCGCAGCCGCATCGCCGGAACGCAACCGGCGCCCAGGATCGGGAAACGCACTTTCCGCCGATGCCGACGGCACCGCAAGCCCGTCGCGCCAGCGATGCCAGGGAATGTTCACACTCGCAAACCGCGATTCTTTGCGCCGCAATGCACCTGGGCGTATTACTGTGCGTCGATCACGCAACGACATTCCAATCGCTGCCGCAGGATGCCGATGAACATCGATCTTTCCGGCAAAACCGCCATCGTGACCGGCTCGACGGCCGGGATCGGCTACGCGATCGCCCGAGGCCTCGCCGGCGCCGGTGCGACGGTCGTCATCAATGGCCGCACGCGGCCCGCGGTCGACGCCGCGGTCGACGCCCTGCTCGGCGCGTTGCCCGACGCCGCGCTGCGCGGTGTGGCCGCGGATCTCGGCACGGCTGAAGGGTGCGCGGCGCTGGTCGCCGCCGAACCGAGCGCGGACATCCTCGTCAACAACGTCGGCATCTTCGGGCCGCAGGATTTCTTCGAGACGCCGGACAGCGAATGGACGCGCTTCTTCGATGTCAACGTGATGTCCGGCGTGCGCCTGTCGCGCGCGTACCTGCCCGGCATGCTCGAACGCGACTGGGGCCGCGTCGTGTTCATCTCGTCGGAGTCGGCGCTGAACATTCCCGCCGACATGATCCATTACGGCCTCACCAAGACCGCCGACCTCGCGCTCGCCCGCGGTCTCGCCAAGCGTGTCGCCGGCAGCCAGGTCACGGTGAACTCGGTGCTGCCGGGGCCGACTTTGTCGGAAGGCATGCAGGCGATGCTGAAGGAAACCGCCGAACGGAACGCGCAATCGATCGAGGCGGCAGGCATCGCGTTCGTGAAAGCTCAGCGGCCGAGCTCGATCATCCGGCGCCCGGCCACGCCCGAGGAGGTCGCCAACCTCGTCGTCTATGTCTGCTCGCCCCAGGCTTCGGCGACTACCGGCGCCGCGCTGCGCGTCGACGGCGGCGTGATCGACACGATCGCCTGATCGCGCACGCCCTGCTGCCTTCGCTTGAAGCTGCATTCGCGGCGGTGCTCATGTCGGCTGCGGCGCGGGTTCGATCATCAGCTCATCGACGTAGCACCAACCCCAGTCTTCGCCCGGCTCGAAGCTGCGCATGACAGGGTGCCGCATGTGATGGAAGTGCTGGGTCGCGTGCTTGCCGGGGGAGCTGTCGCAGCAACCGACGTGACCGCAGGCGAGACAGAGGCGCAGATGAACCCAGTTGCCGCCTGTCTTCAGGCATTCCTCGCACCCGGCGGGTGTGCGCGGCCGCACGTCATGAACCTGATCGAGATGTGTGCATTGGGTTGGCATGGTTGTGAGTGGCTGAGTGAAGGGCTGAGGACTGGGAAGCTCGGGCCTCGGGAGGGATCGTCGTTGACCGGCATGTCGATCTGCTCGCGCGCGACTCGACCGAAGCTGAAATGCCAGCCCTCAGCTACAATACGCCCGTTTTGCCCGCCGGAAATCCCCCATGCCCGCCGACATCAAGCACAAACGCATCCTCCTGAAACTCTCCGGCGAAGCCCTGATGGGTGACGCGGATTACGGCATCGATCCCAAGATGCTGCAGCGCCTCGCGCGCGAAATCATCGAGGTGCAGCGCGCAGGCGTGCAGGTCGGCGTGGTGATCGGCGGCGGCAACATCTTCCGCGGCGCGGGCCTCGCCGCCGCCGGCATGGACCGCGTCACCGGCGACCACATGGGCATGCTGGCGACGGTGATGAATGCGCTGGCGATGCAGGACGCGATCGAGAAGGCCGGCGGCTACGCGCGCACGATGAGCGCGATCAAGATCAACGAAGTCTGCGAAGACTTCATCCGCCGCCGCGCGATCCGCCATATCGAGAAGGGCCGCATCGCGCTGTTCGCGGCCGGCACCGGCAACCCGTTCTTCACCACCGACTCCGCGGCCGCGCTGCGCGCGATCGAGATCGGCGCCGACCTGCTGCTGAAAGCGACCAAGGTCGATGGCGTCTACAGCGCCGACCCGGCCAAGGACGCCAGCGCGCAGCGCTATGAACAGCTCTCCTACGATGACGTGATCCAGCGCAACCTCCAGGTCATGGACACCAGCGCGATCTCGCTGTGCCGCGACAACAAGATCCCGCTGCGCATCTACGACATGTCGCGCGAAGGTGATCTGATGCGCATCATGCGCGGCGAGCAGATCGGCACTCTGGT
>JBIODY010000303.1:0-3091 GCA_044445505.1 Lysobacterales bacterium | reverse complement strand
GTCAGCAGGTGCCAAGTGTAGTAGTCGATCGCATACAGCTTGCTGAAATCCTCATCGACGAATGCGCCGGCGGTCAGGATCAGGTCGCCCATGCCGGCGATCTGCGTGACTGCGGCCGGGTTCGCCGCGTCCAGGCTCACCAGCGAGGACGAACCGAGATCGATCGCGAAGGCCGGAACCGGATCGCTGAGCGGCACGTGCGCGGCCTTGCCTCGTGCCGCCTTTGGCACGCGCGGCGCCGGGCCGCCGCGCGTCAGCGCCGGGTCGCCCATCGGCAACGTGAAGCGCGACACCGGCGGCAGGTGCTCGCTGCCCGAAAACGAACCGATGTTCCAGGTCAGCGGGCGGTTGCCGACATTCGCGATCGTCATCGTGCCGGTCGTCGTCGCGCCGGCCGCTGCACCGACGTCGAACTGGCCGGGAGTCACCACGATCTGCGGCACGCCGACATCGAGCACGACCTGCTGCGTGGACGTGAACGTCGTCGGCGTGCTCGGCGAAAACAGGGTCGCCCTGCCGGCGCTGACCGACGCGGTCAGGTAGGAATACTGCAACGCGGCTTCGACGCCGGGCGGCGGATTGAGGCCGATGGTTGCGGTGACGCCATCGTTGCGGGCCGGATCGCCGACATCGGTGTCGGCGTACTGGAACACGATCTGGTTGCTGCCTTCGTACAGGATCGCTTCGAAGGTCGCGCCATCCTGGGTGCCGCCGATCACGATCGGCACATTGAACCATTCAATCACGAAGCGGCGATTCGGCGCCGTGCCCAGGGTCTGCACGTAGGTGTTGCCATCGGTGGGCTGCGGATATTCGATGTCGGTCCAGTACGGCAGGATCGCTGCGCCGATGTCCACATTCGGCAACGGCGTGTTCTGCGGGGGCAGGTAGCCTCCGGTGACGCCGAACAGGAAACCTCCTTCCAGGCTGGCGACGATCTGATCGGAAGTCTGTCCGTAGT
The DNA here is from genome assembly GCA_044445505.1 of Lysobacterales bacterium. Lineage (GTDB taxonomy): Bacteria > Pseudomonadota > Gammaproteobacteria > Xanthomonadales > Rhodanobacteraceae > Dokdonella_A. The sequence continues at coordinate 2,130 of JBIODY010000303.1, read as the reverse complement.
AGGTAAACGGGAACCCGATCGGAACATTCACCGGAAAGCCGCTGCCGAGCATGTCCAGCGGTGTTCCCGTCGCGGTGATGTCGACCCAATCGTAGGCCGTAGCTCCGTTGCCGGGCCCGTCGAAGCCGTCGGCGAACACGCGATCGGCCAGGGGGCTGCCCCCGAATGCATAGCCGGGGTGCGCGTCGTAGGCGGTCCAGGTCGAGGTCGGCGATTGCGACGCGCGTGCGGTGATGATGCGGTTGTATTGGGTGCTCGCTCCCGGAGCCAGCGTGTACGGTATCGCGCTGAAGATATTGCCGAGTACATCATCGGCCAGCGTGTGGTAGTTCAGCGTGAGGCCGGACTGGTTGGTGAGCCGGTAGCAGAAGTTAACCTGGTCGAGTCGGGTCACGTCCAGCTGCGTGTCCGTGCCGCAGGCGCCATCGGACAGGTCGGTCCCGAGGGTGACTTGCAGCGCGATGCCGCTGCCCTGTGCACCCTGGGTCGAGATCGATGCGGGTCGTGGTGCGGTCGGTGTTGCCGACGCCGCAGCCGCGGCGAACAGCGCGATCGCGGCAACGCCGGCCGCACGGCGCAGGTTTGTTCGTGTGCTTGCGCGCCGAGCCGGCGAGTCGCCGGCCGATCCGCTTGTTTCGAGATGCATGGTGGTTTCCCTTGGGTTTGTCTGCGAGTACGGCGATCGCACGGGAACGCGTGCGTGCCGCGCCGCGGGCGAGCGTCTGCCACTTTCCCACGCTACGCATTAGTCGAGCGTTAGCGTTTGATCTCCCGGCGATGATTTTCGGCCAGGGTCATGGTGTTGCCGCGCCTTGGGCATCCATCGCGGCGGATTCCTCGCTCGCCAGCGCGGCTGTCCAGCGCTCGCCGCCGAGGCTGCGGGCACGCGTGAAGTAGGATCGGGCCAACGCCGCATCGTGACGGGCCACCGCGACGCGCGCGAGCAGCAGTGCGCTGGCGAAATCATCCTCCGCATACGGACCCAGCACACCGGCCGTGGCGCGCGCACCATCCAGCTCGCCACGCGCAAGTTCGAATTCGCCGTACGCGACGGCAGCATCGCGCAGGATCACCGGCGCACCGAATTCGCGCGCAATGTCGAGCGCCTGTCGATAGTCGTCGCGGGCCACCGCGTCGTCGCCCTGGCGTGCGTGCCACTGCGCCTGCGCGACCAGCGCATGCACGCGCGCGGCTGCGAGCCCGTTGGCCGGTTGCCAGATCGCCGCGTCTGCGGCCAGCGCGCGCGCCGCCGCATCATCGCGGCCTATCTGCGCCTGCAGCAGCAGCGCTGCGGTTTCGAGACGCAGGTCGGCCGCGCTGTCGCCATCGAGGCCGGCCCGGATTGCCTCGGCCTTGCGGATGCTCCCTGCGACGTCGCCGACCGCGAGCAGGTTGTGCGCTTCGTCGAGACGCACATCCACGACCGCATCGGGATTTTCGGCCGCTTCCGCGTCGAGGCGCGCGAGTTGCTCCTTCGCCTGGGTCAGGTTGCCGGTTTCCACCAGCGCGCTCGCATAGGCCATGAGTCCGAACCGGTGCAGGGCCGGATAGTCGAGGCTGCGCAGGCGCGGCAGCAGTGCGCGAACCTTCTGCAGCGCAAGCGTGTGATGGAGCAGGTATTGGTGCGACTGCACGATGTTCAACCGCGAGCCGAGCTCGGTTTCATTGGCGCCGAACGCGGCGCCCATCGATGCCGCCTGCTCGTACAGCAGCAAGGCGTCGGCGATGCGGCCGCGTTGCGCGGCGATGTAGCCGAGGCCGTCGGTGACGCGCGCGAGCACCAGCCGATCGCCGATCGCCTCGAGTTCGAGCCGCGCATGCAGATAGCTTGCCTCGGCGCCGTCGAGATCGTTGCGCACGGCCTGGGTGATGCCGAGGCCGCGCCAGGCGAGCCCGGCGGTCCTGCGATCGCCGTGCGCGCCGAGCAGGGCGAGGCTGCGCCGGAAATGCGTCTCGGCGAGCGCTGGATGGCCGCGCACGAGTTCGCAGTCGCCGAGCGCACTCCAGGCGCCGGACAGCCAGTGCGGCGCGGGATCGGTCACCGCCTTGTCGACCAGCGATCGCAGCGACGTGGCCGCCTCGTCGACGCGGCCGAGCTGGGTCAATGCTTCGGCGCGCAACAGGACCACC
>JBIODY010000302.1:0-3111 GCA_044445505.1 Lysobacterales bacterium | reverse complement strand
GCGCCATGCCACCGATCATCACGGTCATGAGCTCCGACTGGGTCATGCGCTCCAGGTACGGCTAGATCGTCAGCGGCGCCTCGGTCTGGCCGAAGAACACGCTCGCGCAGACCGATGTCGTCTCCGCCCCGGATACGTTCATGACCCGGGTGATGACCCAGGCCATGCCCTTGACGATCTTCTGCATGATGCCGAGGTGATAGAGAACGCCGGTCAGGGACGCGAAGAAGATGATCGTCGGCAGCACCTGCACCGCGAACACGAAGCCGAACTTCGAGGTGTCCATGAAGCTGCCGAAGATGAAGCGGGAGCCGACGTTGACGAAGTCAAGCAACTTCACGAAGCCGGTCGCGATCGCGTTGAACACGTCGCGCCCGAGCGGCAACCTCAGCACCAGCGCCGCAAACACGATCTGCAGCACGACGCCGGTCGCGACCAGGCGCCAGCTCACCGCGCGCTTGTTGTTCGAGAACGCGAATGCGATGAGGACGAGCACGGCGAGACCGAACAACCCGAACGCGATATGCCCCGCCGCCTGCGCCATGCGATGTCCCCCGGCCGCGTCGCGGCGCTGTTCCCGAGTTTGCAAAACCGGGCATCCTGCCGCGGTTTGCAAACAAACGGTCGCGGCGGAGCCGCGCCACGTTGGTCGCGCCCAGCGCATGCGTGCTCGGCGCGGCGGCACTTCCACGTGCCGGAGCGGCTTTCAAACCGCTCTTCCGCAGCGTAAAGCACGCGTAAAGCGGTGCGCAAGGCACGGCTGCGGCGGGTATGCTGGTCGCACCGGCGGCTTGGGCGCCGGTTTCGATCGACGAGGGGGAGGCGCGAACGCATGTCGCCGCATTGGTCGTACCTGGGCGACACTTCCCGCATTTCACTGCCACTGGCCCTGTTGGCGTATACGACCTCGGCGCTGATCGCGTGCGCGCTGATCATCGGCTGGCTCGATCCCGCGTTCGCCACCGGCCCGGTCGCCGCATCGTTCGGTGCGATCATCGCCAACGCGATTCCGCCCGCGCTGGTCGCGCTGCTCCTGCTCGGCCTCACTCGCCGGCCGCTGCTCTCGCTGTGGATCATCCTGGTTGCGCTATACGCGCTGTACACCGCGAATGCACTGAAGCTCGCCGTACTCGATACGCCGTTGCTGCCGGCCGACTTCGTACTGCTCACCCATCTTGGCGACGGCGGCGGTCTGCTCGCGCACTATCTGCCGCGGGTGGAAATCGTCAAGCTGGCGGCCGCGCTCGCGATCGCGCTGCTGTTGACGCGCGAGCGCGCCGTGCGTTGGCTGAGGGGGCTGTCGCGCGGCCTGCTGGTGGTGGCCGTGCTCGGACTCGGCGCAACCCTGGCGATGAATACGCCGCCCTGGTCGCAGATCTATGCCGCCGACGCGGCCGGCTTCATGACCTGGTCGCCCGCGGACGTGGCGCGGCACAGCGGCCTGCCGACGGCGCTGCTGTGCTATGCGTGGAGCACGACCTCCGCATTGCCGCAACCGGATCGCGCCGCGGCGCGGCGCATCGTGCAGCAACATGCCCTCGCGCCGGCGGCGGCCGCGCAGGATCTGCCCGACATCGTGGTCCTGCAGAGCGAATCGTTCTTCGATCCGGCGCGCCTTCGCGGCCTCGAGGCGGATCAAATGCTGCCCGAATTCCGCCGGCTCGCCGCGACCTCGCAACATGGCAACCTGTGGGTGCCGACTTACGGCGGCGGCACGATCCGCACCGAATTCGAGGTCCTGACCGGTCTCGCGATGCGCTACTTCCCGGCCGTGCCGTATCCGTATTTCGGGCTGACCAGCGCGCCGGTACGCGGCATCCCGAGCGTGCTTGCCGCGCACGGTTATCGCACCATCGCGGTGCATCCGCACGATCGCGGTTTCTGGAACCGCGCATCCGCATTCGCGCACCTGGGCTTCCAGGAGTTCGACGGCATCGAACAGTTCCACAATGCGGCGCGCAGCGGCTACTACATCAGCGACGAGGCCCTGGTCGAGCATGTGCTGAAACGCCTCGATGCGGCGACCGCACCGACCTTCGTGTTCGCGATCAGCATGGAAAACCACGGGCCCTACGACCACTATCCGAATGTGGACGAGCAGCGGCGTGCCGCCGAGCCGGTGCCGCCGGGCCTGTCCGGTGACTCCGCGACCGAGCTGCGCGGTTATCTGTACCATCTCGAGAACGCCGATCGCGCGCTCGGCCGCCTGGCCGATGCACTGCGCGCGCGCCCGCGGCGCAGCCTGCTGCTGTTCTATGGTGATCACCTGCCGGCATTGCCGGAGATCTACCACCAGGCCGGGTTCGACGATGCCGACGACGCCACGGTCGAACCGGTGCCGTGGCTGCTGCTCGACACCGCACGGCCGCAGATGACGGCGGGCATCGATACCGCCGCGTTCTATCTGCCGGCGCTCCTGCTCGACACGGCAGGCATCGATGATGCCTGGTTCCGCCTGCTCGATGCGGTGCGGCGCGACGATCGCCCGGGACCGAACTGGACACCGGCCGAGGACGACGGACTGCGCGCGATCACCTTGCTGCGCCAGCGTGGCGAGTTCCGCAGCGTGCAGTGACACGCTGCCGGTGCTGCGCCGATCCGGCAGCGAGGCGAGCGTGGCCGGACCCCGTTCCCGGCGCGTGGGAGCGGCTTCAGCCGCGATGCATCTCATGATGCGCTGAACACCATCCCCACCGACCCCTGGCGCATCCTGCGTTCGCAAGCCGGCCTGCACATCCCTGCGCCGCCGTTCGCCGGCGCGCAGCCGTGCTGCGCGACTGCGCCCGCCAAGAGCGGGCGCGAACAGCGCAGCTGGCGCTGAGCGCGAGCGCCAGGATGGCGCGAGTCAAGCCCGGCTCACCTCTCCTGAAGGGGAGGGCTTCAAAGCATCGCGGCTGAAGCCGCTCCTGCAAAATGTCTGCGTTTGCGCCGGTCACGGCCGAGCCATGATAATCGGCAGCCTTCTCCCTCTTTGGATTCGCCATGCTCGATCCGGCCTTGCTGCGCGGCCATCTTGCCGACACCGCCCGGCGCCTCGCGACGCGCGGCTACACGCTCGACACCGCCGCGCTCGAAGCGATCGAGGCAGAGCGCAAGCGGGCGCAGGTCGAG
>JBIODY010000301.1:0-3123 GCA_044445505.1 Lysobacterales bacterium | reverse complement strand
TCCTGATGTAGTCGACGCGGTTCTTGTCCGTGTTGATCGCGACCACCTCGATCCGCGCCTTGCCGAGACGCCGCTGCAGGTTTTCCAGGATCGGCAGCTCCTTCAGGCAGTAACCGCACCAGGTAGCCCAGAACGTCAGCACCACGACCTTGCCGTGATAGTCGGCGATCCGGACTTGCTTGCCATCGCGGTCCGTACCGAGCGAATCCGGCGCCGCGTCACCCGCCTGCAGCCGCACCTGCGCCTGCGCGCCCGTCGTGAGCGTGAGCGCGACCAGCAGTCCAATCAACTTGACACAGCGCATACGCACCCCCTCGACTAATTGCCCCGCTCGCCTACGACGCCCGTCCCATCTCCGACAGCCGGGAAAGTCTGGGCTCGCCCTCGCTCGTCATTGTTGCGAACCGCGTGAGGCCGTTGCCGTAGATCCAGCCCGTGACCGGGCCCATCGGCTCGTAGCTGAAGCCGGTCAGCAGATTGCTGGTCACCCCGTTAATCGTCGTCGTCATCGCGCTCGGCTGGCCGCTGGCGTAGGCGTAGTTCGCGGCCTGGCCGTCGGTCGTAGTAGCGGTTCATGTTGTACCACAGCCCCGATTCGGCATCGAAGTACTGTCTCGGCAACCCGAGGTTGAGACCCCCGGCAGACGGCAACATTCAATGCATGCGATATGCGCCTGATGCACCCTGGGCCGCGCCACGTGTGTTTTTCTTTTGCGCGCTGGGCGATCAGCGCACCAGCCAGCCAAGATCCCCGCTCCCTTCCGGGTAGAGCCATATCTGGCACTCCTCGACGTCGATGACCCGATACGGCACTCCGATCGTCTCCCGCAATTTCGCGATGCTGCGCGCATCGCGCATTTCAGGTGCAAGCAGCACGAAGAATCCATCGGCGTAGAGCACGCGATCGAAGCAGGCGCGCGCGTTGAAGAACCGCAGCGGCCGTACCTCAGGAGCGACAAGCAGGTCGCACGCGCGGAGTTTGTCGCCGCTGCGCACGTCGATCGCGTTTGCATAGCGGTGTGACGCAAACCCATGCGTGAAACCGCTGCCGTTCAGTGCCGCGATCGCAGCGTCGAGCGCCGGCGGGTGCGGCAGGCCTGCTGCGTCGACGGACGAATGCGCGTTCCGGATATTCATCGCATTGACGAGTCCGCCGAGCGGAAACGCAAGCGTCAGCAGGCCGGCCAGCCATGGCCATGTCGCGATGTTCCGCACGCACGCAGCCGCGAGCACGACCAGCGCCAGCATCCAGACCGGAATCAGATAGCGCGCCGACACCGCGTCGACCATGATCGAACCCGCCACCAGTGCCGCGGTGACAACTCCGATGCCGGCACACGCGACCTGCACCGGCAGGCGCGCTGTCGTCGGCGCGGAAGCGCGCATCAGGCCCTCGCGCACGAACAGCATCAACAGGCACGGAACGCTGGCCGCTCGTACCCAGCCGAGCATGCGGTCGAGCATCAGGGCTTGCGGGGCACCGAGCGGATCACCTCCATAGATGTGCCGCATGCCCTCGGCGAGAAGACGCAGGTGTAGCGGCCATTCCGCCACCGGGGCGAGACGAAACGCCTCCAGACCCGGCGCCATCAGCAGGCTCGCCGCCAGCCGCCGATGCAGCAGCCAACCCGCGATCATCGCGAGCAGCGTCGCCACCGCGAGCACGCCGGCTCGATGCCGCGATGCCGGCTGTCGCGCTGTGTTCACCGCAAGCGAAGCTGCCAGCGGGATGACCAGATACGCCGCGGGCCGCAACGGATTCTCGGCAGCCCATACGGTGAGCAGCGCCGCATAGCCGGCCAGCAACGCGAGTCGCCGCGATCGGGCGGCTGCGCCTTCCGCCGAGCGCATCCAGAGGACTACCAGGGAAAGCAGCAGCATGAGTTTGGCGGCCATCCAGCCATAGGAAAGCTGCATGACCACGAACTCGCGCTGGAAATGCGAATACAGCGCGATGCACGAGACGGCCACCAGCGCAGCAGCCGCCGTTCGCCGACAGATCACGCGCGCGAGAACCAGCGCGGAGCCGAAAACGCAACCGAGCCCGAGCGCATTGGCGCAGGCGAGGGCCAGCGGCGTGACGCCCCAATATGCGACGAACGGCAGCGCGAACAACTGCGGCCCGACGATCCAGATGTCGCCGTTGGCGTAATACCAGTCAGGCGGAAGCCATGCATGCGTATTGAGCATGTGCCGCGCCAACAACAACGTGGCCGCTGCGTCCGAACTGATGCGATCGCGAAATCCGCTGACCCAGAAAATGCCGAGGCCGGCCAGCGCAAGAGCGGGCGCGGCAAAAGTCATCGCGCGCCCGAAGCGCTCGGCTGCCGTCGCCTGGGGCGCAGCTGAAAGGTTGATGGGGAACTCCTCGCCGGTGCGATCGGATAAGGCATCGCTGGAACCTGCCGGAATCGGAATCCGACAGGTTGCTTCGAGAAGGCTACCAGATACCCTCGCGGCACTCCGCCGGCGCACGCAGCGCGCGGCAGCGCCACCAGGACCCGCGCATGTACCGCGGCCGCCGCGCAATTTCCCTTGCCGATGGCTATCCGCTGGCCTGAAAATACGCGGATGATCGACAGCGCCCGCTACCCCCGCCTTTCCCGCATCGACACGCCGGTCGACCTGCGCCGCTTCCCCGAGGCGGAACTCGGCGAGATCGCGCGCGAGTTGCGCGCGTACCTGATCGAGTCGGTTTCGACATCGGGCGGGCATTTCGGCGCGAATCTCGGCGTGATCGAGCTGACGGTCGCACTGCATTATCTCTACGACACACCGGTCGACCGCCTGGTCTGGGATGTCGGCCATCAGTGCTATCCGCACAAGATCCTGAGCGGGCGTCGCGACCGCATCACCTCGATCAAGAAGAAGGGTGGCCTCGCGCCGTTCCCGAAGCGCGGCGAGAGCGAGTACGACACGTTCGGTGTCGGCCATTCCTCGACCTCGGTGTCGGCTGCGCTCGGCATGGCGATCGCGGCGCAGCGCAAGGGCGCTCAGCGCAAGATCGTCGCGGTGATCGGCGACGGCGCGATGACCGCCGGCATGGCGTTCGAGGCGCTGAACCACGGCGGCGACGTCGAACCGGACATGCTGGTCATCCTCAACGACAACCTGATGTCGATC
>JBIODY010000300.1:0-3127 GCA_044445505.1 Lysobacterales bacterium | reverse complement strand
ATGACCTCGGGGGCGCATCCCGCTCCCACAATGGCCATGGCCGATATCGCTCTGTTTGCTCCGCGACAGCGCGCCGACAAAGGCGGGGGAATGTCTCCTGCGAAACGCGGATCGCGCCGGCCGTTGCGAGTCGCTTCGAATGCCCCTAAGTCGCGCAGAAATCAGGGAAAAACGCCTGCGTCTGGCAGTCCGGCGTGGTATGATTTCGTGTTGCGTTCACGCCTGTGCGCCGTGGTCGTGCCTGTCGCCGCGGTCGCCCTCCACGATCGCTGAAAAGCAGCGCGCCGACGACGTGATCGCCTCCCGAATCCCGACTTCTGCAGAGGATGCCCGATGGCTGAGATGGCCAAAGAAATCATTCGCGTCAACATCGAGGACGAAGTCAGGAAGAGCTATCTCGACTATGCGATGAGCGTGATCGTGGGGCGCGCGCTGCCCGACGTGCGCGATGGCCTGAAGCCGGTGCACCGCCGCACCCTGTACGCGATGCACGAAGCGAATACCGCGTGGAACCGTCCCTACGTGAAATGCGCGCGCGTGGTTGGCGAGGTGATGGGCAAGTTCCATCCGCATGGCGACTCGTCGATCTACGACGCGCTGGTGCGCATGGCGCAGGATTTCTCGATGCGCTACACGCTCGTCGACGGCCAGGGCAATTTCGGCTCGGTCGATGGCGACGAAGCGGCTGCGATGCGCTACACCGAGTGCCGACTGGAGCGTCTGGCCTCGGAGCTGCTCGCCGACATCGACAAGGAAACCGTCGACTACCAACCGAACTACGACGAGAAGGAACTCGAACCGACGGTCCTGCCGACGCGCATCCCGAACCTGCTGGTCAACGGCTCGACCGGCATCGCGGTCGGCATGGCGACCAACGTGCCGCCGCACAATCTCGGCGAGATCCTGTCCGCGTGCATCGCGCTGATCGACGACCCTGACATCGGCTTCGACGACATCCTGCGCCTGGTGCCGGGTCCGGATTTCCCGACCGCGGGCATCATCAACGGCGCGGCCGGCATCGTCGAGGCCTACAGGACCGGCCGCGGCCGCATCCTGGTGCGCGCCAAGGCCGAGATCGAAACCGAGGACAACGGCCGCGAGACGATCATCGTCTCCGAGCTGCCGTATCAGGTGAACAAGGCGCGGCTGATCGAGAAGATTGCCGAGCTGGTCAAGGAAAAGCGCATCGAGGGCATCTCGGAGCTGCGCGACGAATCGGACAAGGACGGACTGCGCGTCGTCATCGAAGTGCGCCGCGACGCGTCTGCCGACGTGTTGCTGAACAACCTGTTCCAGCAAACCCAGTTGCAGGTCACGTTCGGCATCAACATGGTCGCGCTGCTCGACGGCCAGCCGCGCACGCTCAGCCTGCGCGAGATCCTGGACGCGTTCGTCCGCCATCGGCGCGAAGTCGTCACCCGGCGCACGATCTTCGACTTGAAGAAGGCGCGGGCGCGTGCGCATATCGTCGAGGGCCTGACCGTCGCGCTCGCGAACATCGACGCGATGGTCGAGCTGATCAAGACTTCGCCGACCCCGGAAGAAGCGAAGCGGCGCATGCTTGCGCGGCGCTGGGAACCGGGCATGGTCCGCGCGCTGCTCGCCGCCGCCGGCGCGGAGGCTTCGCGTCCGGAGGAAATGGCGGTCGAGGCAGGCCTGCATGCGGACGGTTACCAGTTGTCCGAGATCCAGGCCAAGGAAATCCTCGAGATGCGCCTGTCGCGCCTGACCGGGCTGGAACAGGAAAAGCTCAACGACGAATACCGCGAACTGCTGCATGCGATCGCCGGGCTGATCGAGATCCTCGAGAATCCCGACGTGCTGCTGAAGATCATCCGTGACGAGTTCGTCGCGTTGAAGGAGCAATACGGCGACGCGCGCCGCACCGCGATCCAGGCCAGCCAGGAAGATCTCGACATCCTCGACCTGATCGAGCCGGAAGACGTGGTCGTCACGCTCTCGCACGCCGGCTACGCGAAGCGCCAGCCGGTCAGCATCTATCGCGCGCAGCGCCGCGGCGGCAAGGGCCGCTCGGCGACGAACATGAAGGAAGAGGATTTCGTCGAGCGGCTGTGGATCGCGAACACCCACGATACCCTGCTCGTGTTCACCAGCGCAGGCCGTGTGTTCTGGCTGAAGGTATACAAGTTGCCGGATGCCGGTCCGAATGCGCGCGGCAAGCCGATCGTGAACCTGCTGCCGCTGGAGCCGGACGAAAAGGTGCAGGCGGTGCAGTCGGTGCGCGAGTTCAGCGAGGATCGCTACGTGTTCTTCGCGACGCGCGAAGGCACGGTCAAGAAAACGCCGTTGACCGAATACGCATTCCAGCTCGCTCGCGGCAAGATCGCGATAAATCTTGAAGAGGGCGATGCGCTGGTCGATGTGCAGATCACCGATGGCGCACGCGACATCCTGCTGTTTGCATCCAACGGCAAAGCGGTGCGCTTCGACGAAAGCTCGGTGCGCTCGATGGGGCGCACCGCGACCGGCGTGCGCGGGATACGCCTCGCCGAAGGCGAGCAGGTGGTCAGCCTGATCGTCGGCGAAGGCGACGACGCCGATTCTGAAGGGAACACATCTGAAAGGGATATCCTGACCGCGACCCAGCGCGGTTACGGCAAGCGCACGCCGCTCGCCGACTACCCGCGCAAGGGCCGCGGCACGCAGGGCGTGATCGCGATCCAGTGTTCGGAGCGCAACGGCGCGCTGGTCGGCGCCGTGCAGCTCGGCGAGAGCCACGAGCTGATGCTGATCTCGAACCAGGGCACCCTGGTGCGCACGCGCGCGGCGGAGATCGCACGGGTCGGGCGCAACACCCAGGGCGTGACCCTGATCCGCTTGCCGGCGGACGAGGCGCTGGTCGGCGTGGTCAAGGTCGAGGCGCTGGGCGAGGACGACAATGGCGACGCGACCGCGCTGGACGCAGGCGATTCCGGCAGGGCCCCGGTGGGCGAGTGATGGCACGAGTGGACGGGGCTTCCGTCTTCCTGTGCATTGCGCCTCGTGCCCCCATCCGCCTTGCCCTCCGCCGCCTGAGGGCGGCCTCGACCTTCCCCCCCTGGGCCGGGGAAGGGACGGCCAATGGCGCGACGCCGGTATTTAAATACCCAACGCAGCGGGGGAAGGT
>JBIODY010000299.1:0-3128 GCA_044445505.1 Lysobacterales bacterium | reverse complement strand
GCCGCCCATCACCAGCAGGCTGCCATGCGCGAGTTCGATCGACAGCGCGGCCTCGCGCGTCGCGCGCGAGCGCAAGCGGAACGTACGCGCGGCGCCGAAACTCAATGACGCGATCAGCGGCGCCGGGCCGAGTTCGGCTTCGTCGTCGCTGTGCCAGCCCATCGAGTCGCGGCCATTGCGATACAGGTTCGCAAGCACGCTGTTGAAGCGCGTGCCGAGGCGGCGCGCGAGATCGTCGCGCAGGCGTTCGACGGTCGGTGTCCATGGCAGCGGTTCGAAGCGCGTGCGCGAATACGTGTAGACCGCATCGGCGTCGCCGATCCAGCACGACAGGCGCGGCGAATCGACTTCGCGGCCGAACAGGTTCAGGCGATGCGTCTGCCAGGGAATCTCTGTGTGCACTGCGACGAACAGCGCGTCGGCGCAGTCGCGTGGCCAGGCGTGCGCGTCGTAGCGCAGGTCGGCGCCCGGGAGGTCGATGGGATTCAGCATCTCGCCGGATTGTGCCTGCGTGACACCATCCCCACCCAAACCCTTCCTTGAAGGGGAGGGCTTCAGAGCACAAACCCTCCTTTGAAACGAGGGCTTCGGAGCATCAGGGCACGACCGGATAGCGCGGCGCGACGTCGAGTGTCGCGGCGCAGATGGCGGCGAGTTCGAGCAGACGCAGGTCCGCGCCCGGCGCGCCGACTAGCTGCAGGCCGATTGGCAGTTCGTCCTGCAACAAGCCCATCGGCAGGCTGACCGCGGGGCAGCCGGCGAGGCTCGCGAAGCTGGTGAGGTCCGCATCGTTCGCGCGCTCGCCCGCGGCCAGCGCGTACGGACCGTGCGGCACGGTCGGCAGCACCAGCACGTCGATGTCGGCGAACACGCGGCGCGCTTTCAGCACGGCTTCGTCGAGGACGCGGTCAGCCGCCGCGTAGTCGATGGCGGATTTGCCGCGCGCGTAGTCGAGCATGGAACGCAGCCGCGGCGACAACGGATGTTGCGTATCGGCGAGGTCCGCTGCGAGTTCGACACCGAGTTCGCTTTCCATGACCAGCAGCGCGGCGCGGCGCGTGCGCGTGAAATCGTAGTCGGCGAAGTCGATGCGATGGCGCTCGCCGAGCAGGTCGCCGAGCGCAGCGGTCGCATGCTCGAACAGCGCGCGCACCTCGGCATCGACGCCGAACAAGCCAAGATCGGCTACGAAGCCGGAACGCAAGCGGCCCGGTTCCCAGTCCGGCGTCGCCAGCGGCACGCGGCGGCGGCGCGAGCGCGGATCGGCCGGATCGAACGCACCGAGCACCTGCACGACGACCGCAAGATCCTCGGCCGAGCGCGCGAGGATGCCGACGCAGTCGAGCCGGCGCGCGGCGCGCAGCATGCCGCACGTGGAGATTTCTCCGTGCGTCGGCTTCAACCCGTAGATGCCGCAATGGCTGGCCGGGATGCGCACCGAGCCGAGCGTGTCGCTGCCGAGCGCGAAACTGGCCAGGCCGGCGGCGACCGCGGCGGCGGAACCGCCGGACGAGCCGCCGGCGGTGAAGCCGGTGCGCAGCGGATTCTGCACCGCACCGTAATGCGGGTTCGCCGAGAACGTGCCGAGTGCGCCCTCGTCCATGTTCGTCTTGCCGAGGATTACCGCGCCGGCTGCGCGCAGGCGCGCGACCGCGGACGCGTCTGCGCCGGCGATGCGCCCGCGCCGGCCCGGCAGGCCAGCCGTCGTCGCGAGTCCGGCGACGTCGAGGTTGTCCTTGATCGCGACCGGCAAGCCATCGAGGCGGCCGATCAGTCGCCCCTCGCGGCGGCGCGCATCGCTGGCCGCGGCCTGTGCGGGCGCGCTATCGTCGAGCGCGATGAACGCGTTCAGGCGCGGATTCTCGCGCCCGATCGCAGCCCGGCAGGCTGCGGTCAGATGCGCGCTGTCGATGCGTCCGCCGGCCAACCAGTGCAGTTGCTGGAACGCGGTTGCGCCGCGCAGTTCGCTGTCGTTGGCCAGATCCGTCATCGCTCTTGGGTCCGTGGTCGAACCTCGATTATGCCTGCCACGACGCGCCATGCGCGGGTTCTTGCGATTTGGCATCGACCGACAATCGTCGCGACTGCAGGAGCGCACCCCGTGCGCGACCCTCGTTGCCCGGTCGCCCACCGGGTGGGCTCCTGCGGATTTCCCGCACCCCGTCCGGTATCCCGACTCATCGCCACGCGCATTGCCGGCCCCGCCGCGAAACCGGACAATCGTTCACCCACTCGATTGCGAACCGGAGCCAGCGATGAGCGAGCGCGACCTCATGGAATACGACGTCGTCACGGTCGGCGCCGGACCGGCGGGACTCGCGTTCGCGATCCGCCTGAAGCAGCTCAAACCCGACGCACGCGTGTGCGTGATCGAAAAAGCCTCGAGCGTCGGCGCGCAGATCCTGTCCGGTGCGGTGATCGAACCCGAGCCGCTGAACGAACTGCTGCCGGAATGGGGCGCGAATCCGCCGCCGATCTGCGTGCCGGTGACCAGGGATGAATTCTGGTTCCTGCGCGACGCGGTGCGCGCGACGAAGTCGCCGATCACGCCGCCGCAGATGCACAACCACGGCAATTTCATCGTCTCGCTCGGCGCGCTGTGCGCGTGGCTCGCGCCGCAGGCCGAGGCGCTCGGGGTCGAGATCTATCCGGGCTTCGCCGCGGCCGAGCCGTTGTTCGACGACAACGGCGTGGTGTGCGGCGTGCGCATCGGCGACATGGGCGTGGCCAGGGACGGTTCGCACAAGGCCGGTTACACGCAGGGCATCGACATCAAGGCGAAGACGACCGTGCTCGCCGAAGGCTGCCGCGGGTCGTTGAGCAAGCAATTGATCGCGAAATACGCGCTGGACAAGGACAGCGACCCGCAGACCTACGGCAACGGCATCAAGGAACTGTGGCAGTTGCCACCCGGTCGCGTCGAGGCCGGCAAGGTCATGCACACGCTCGGCTGGCCGCTCAACACGCGAACCTATGGCGGCAGTTTTCTCTATCACCTCGACAAGGATCGTGTCGCGATCGGTTTCGTCGCCGGGCTCGACTACGCCGATCCGCTGTTCCGGCCGTGGGAAGCGTTCCAGCAACTCAAGAATCATGCGCTGATCAAGCCGCTGCTCGAAGGCGGCACG
>JBIODY010000298.1:0-3133 GCA_044445505.1 Lysobacterales bacterium | reverse complement strand
GCCGCAATGGTGCCGTGCCCAAGACTTTCCTTCCCCTGCGTAGCGGGGGAAGGTGCCCGAAAGGGCGGAAGGGGGCGCTCTTGATTTACCCGCGATTGGTCAGCGGAATCAGCTTCCACCAGTTCGAACGGTAGCTCGGCCAGTTGCCGCGCAGCGCCGGGTGGTCCGGATAGTTGAGCTTGAGCACGCGCTCGGCGTCATCGGCGAGTTTGTCCTGACCGAGCTTCTTGTAGCTGACGACCATGATCGCCAGCGCATCGCCGGCCTGCTCCGATTGCGGGTAGGTCTCGATGATCGATTTCGCGCGGTTCGCGGCGGCGACGTACGCGTTGCGCTTCAGATAGAACAACGCGATGTTGAGCTCCGACTGCGCCATCATGTTGCGCAAGTGGATCATGCGCTGGCGTGCGTCCGTGGTGTACCGGCTTTGCGGGTACCGGCTGACCAAGGCGCCGAAATCGTCGAACGACTGGCGCAGATTGGCCTGGTCGCGCTTGCGCATGTCCAGGCCGACGTAGCGCTCGAGGAAGCCGCCGGAACGGTTGAAGTTGATCAGGCCGCGCAGGTAGTACGCATAGTCGATATGCCGGTGCGTCGGGTAGGTCTTGATGAAGCGGTTGACCGTGGAATACGCGTCGTCCGGCTTGTCGGCCTTGTACTGCGCATAGGCAAGGTTGAGCTGCGACTGCTCGGTGTACGGCCCGAACGGGAAACGCGCGGTGAGGCGCTCGAACGCGCGCGAGGCGAGGTCGTAGTTGCCGTTGTCCAGCGCATCGACGCCTTTCTGGTAGACCTGCTCGACCGGCAAGGTGTCCAGCGGGTCGCCTTTCTTGCCGCGATGGAACAGCGAGCAGCCGGCCAGCGCGACGACCAGCGCCAGCACGGCGAGCTGCAGGATGAGACGAAAACTCGGGGAGACTCGCATGCGGATGGCAGGCTCTGCGATGATGGATGGGAGGGTGATGCCCGGAATCGCATCGGGCCGCGGTGCCGCTCGACCTGATGGACGCGGCGAGGACGGCCCGCGCCGAACCCCGATCATAACCCGAAACGTCGCCGCGGCCTGAATCGGGTGCCGGCAGGAACCCACATGACCGAATCCGAATCCAGCCTGAACACGACCGTGCCGATCGAACTCGCCGGGCGTCGTTTCGACCAGGCGCTGGCCGAGCTGTTCCCCGACTATTCGCGCTCGCGATTGTCGGTATGGATCAAGTCCGGCGCGGCGCTGCTTGACGGCGAACTGGTCGCGCCGCGGCACATCGTGCACGGTGGCGAGACGATCGCACTCAGCGTGCGCATGCAGCGCGAGATCGGCGCCGCGCCCGAGGACATCGCGCTCGACATCCGCCACGAGGACAGCGAGGTCATCATCGTCAACAAGCCGGCCGGTCTGGTGGTACACCCGGGCGCAGGCAATCCGGACGGCACGCTGCAGAATGCGCTGCTGCATCACGATCCAAGACTGGCCGGGATACCGCGCGGCGGCATCGTGCATCGTCTCGACAAGGACACCTCCGGCCTGATGGTGGTCGCACGCACGCTGCGTGCACACACGTCCCTGGTCGAGCAGTTGTCCGCGCGCGAAGTGCACCGTCAGTACGCGGCGATCGTGTACGGCGCCATGATCGCCGGCGGCAGGGTCGATGCGCCGATCGGGCGGCACGCGCACGATCGCCTCAAGCAGGCGGTACGCGAAGACGGCCGCGACGCCGTCACCCACTACCGCGTGCGCGAACGTTTCCGCAGCATGACCCTGGTCGAATGTCGCCTCGAAACCGGACGCACGCACCAGATCCGCGTGCACATGGCGCATGTGCGCCATCCGCTGGTCGGCGATTCGCAATACGGCGGCCTGCTCAAGCTGCCGAAGGGCGCGAGCCCGGAGTTCGTCGCCGCGTTGCGCGCGTTCCGGCGCCAGGCGCTGCATGCCGAGCGGCTGGAGTTCGTGCATCCGAAGAACGGCAAGACGATCGCGATCGAAGCCGAACGACCCGCCGACATGGAAGCGCTGCTTGCGGCGCTGCGCGAGGATATGCGTGAGCATGCCAAGTGATGCGAAAAGCGCCCCCTTCCGCCTTCCCTCAGCCGACGGAGGGCGGCTTCGACCTTCCCCCGCTACGCAGGGGAAGGAACGGCAAGCAACGATACCTTTTTGCTTTTCCTTCCCCTGCGCAGCGGGGGAAGGTGCCCGAGAGGGCGGAAGGGGGCGTTTTTGATTTTCGCTGCCCCACGCCAATGACCAGCCGCTGATGTCACCCAGCCGCAATCCCGCGTTCATCGTCCCGGACTGGCCGGCACCTTCGAACGTGCACGCGGCTGTTACCACGCGCCTTCTGGACGGCGCATCGCTTCACCCATTCGATGCATTCAACCTCGGCGCGCGCTGCGGGGACGCGCCGGAAGCCGTCGCTGCGAACCGGGCATCGCTGGCGCATGCGCTCGACCTGCCGTCGCCGCCGCGCTGGCTGCGCCAGGTGCATGGCACCGGCGTGTTCGATGCAGACGCGCCGACCGCGCGGGGTCACGAGCCCGAGGCAGACGCGGCGATTGCTCGCGGCAACGGCGTGGTGCTCGCAATCCTGAGCGCCGACTGCCTGCCGATCCTGTTCTGCACCGACGACGGCTGCGCGGTCGCGGCCGCGCATGCGGGTTGGCGCGGTCTCGCCGGTGGCGTGATCGAGGCGACGATCGCGTGGCTCGGCGTTCCCGGCACGCGCCTGCTTGCATGGCTCGGGCCGGCGATTGCCGCGCAGTCCTACGAAGTCGGCGACGAGGTGCGCGCCGCGTTCGTGGAAACTGACCCGCAGGCGGCGCATGCCTTCTCGCCGACGCGAGCCGGGCATTGGCGCTGCGACTTGTACGCGCTGGCCCGGCAGCGGCTTGCTGCCGCCGGGGTCCGTCGCGTCCACGGCGGCGGCCTCGATACGTACTCCGACGCGCACTTCTACTCGTTCCGGCGCGAGCGCGCGACCGGCCGTTTCGCGAGCCTGATTTGGCGCGCAAAACCGTCGTAGGAGCCCACCCTGTGGGCGACTGAATGCCTCGATTTCCCGACTGCGACGGTCGCCCACAGGGTGGGCTCCTGCACGCGGGATGCCGCGCGAACCCGTGAATGCAGCAAGCCTGCAGG
>JBIODY010000297.1:0-3156 GCA_044445505.1 Lysobacterales bacterium | reverse complement strand
TGCAACCGCGGCGATGAAATCCGCGCGTACCAGGTGCGAGCGATGCACGCGCAGGAATTCGACGGGATCGAGACGTTGCGCGAGGCGTGACAGGGTGGCACGTATGAGATGACAGCGCGCTGTTGTGTGTACTTCAACGTAATTGCCGGCCGCACTGAGACGCAGCACATCGGTGATTGGCACGATAAGCGAGCGGCCACGTTCATGCACGACGATGCGGCTCAGACGTGGTGTGCGATCCAGGTTGGTGCCCAGTTTGCGCAGGCGTTCCTCATCGGCGCCGCCGCCCTCGCCTTCGCGACGCTCGGCCACGCGTTCGCCGACGCGCATGAGGCAGCGCGCGAAGCGTTCGCGGTCGAACGGTTTCAACAGATAGTCGAGCGCGGCGAATTCGAATGCACGCAGCGCGTGCTCGTGGAATGCAGTCGTGAACACGATCAGCGGATACGGCGGCGATGCGCGCGTCAGCAGGTCGAAGCCGCTTTCGGCGCCAAGCTGGATGTCGAGAAACAGCAGGTCGGGTTTGTCGTTGCGCAACGCGGCGAGGCCGGTGGCAACGTCGTCGGCTTCGACGATGACGCGGTAGCCTGCGCGCTCGCCGAGCATCCGGCACAGCTTCGCGCGTGCTGGCGGCTCGTCCTCGACGATCGCGACGCGGATCTCAGCCATCGGTGTTGAGCGGCAGGTCGATTTCGATGCGCGTGCCGCCTTCGGCGCGTGCCCCGATTTCGAGGCGGTGATCACCGGGGTACAGCAGTTCGAGGCGGCGCCGCACATTGTCGAGCCCTACACCGGACTCGAAATCGGCGGCAACGCCGACGCCGTCGTCGTCGACCGTGCAGCGCAGGCGACTTTCATCAGCGCGAATCGCGACATCGACGCGGCCGCGTCCGCTCTTCAACCCATGCTCGAACGCATTCTCGACCAGCGGTTGCAGCAGCAGGCGCGGGATTCGCGCGTTGCGCGCGGCGGGGTCGAGACCGATGTTCGTTTCCAGTTTGCCGCGGAAGCGCTCACGCATCAGCTCGAAATAGCGCTCCAGCCAAACCACGTCGTCGGCGACGCGCACGTGCACGCTGCCGCTTTCGTTGAGCGCGACACGCAGCAGCACGGCAAACGCAGCGATCATCCGGTCGGCCGCATCGATGTTCTCGTGCATCCGGTTCGAGATCGCGTTCAGCGTATTGAACATGAAATGCGGTTCGATCTGCGCGGTCAATTGCGCGAGTCGCGCTTCGCTCAGGTCGCGCTGGAGCCGGATCACCGCGAGCTCGCGTTCTCGCCGGCCCCGCACCGCACGCAACCCGATGCAGAAGCCGATCACGATCGCATAGCTGATCAGGTCCTTCTGGAATTCGTAGGCGAACGCGAGCAATGGATTGCCGAAATCGTAGTGACGTCCGTGCAGCGAATAGACGAGTCGGCGGATGCCGACCATGCCGGTCACGTGCACCAGCGAGAACACGATGACGGCCGGGACATGCATCGGCAGGCGCTTCCACCAGTCAGCGCCGGACAGCGGATAGCGGCGCTCGAAGCGGTAGACGGCGATCACCAGCAGCGCCATGACCGCGACGCTGCTGAGCTCCCAGCTCAGCGGCTCCCATGACACGATCGGGCGGCCCGCGTTGCGGAAGCCGATGATCGCATTGATGCCGAGCCACAGTCCGAGCGCGAGCCAGGCGCCGGCATATCCGGTCCAGAACAGGAATCCGCTGCGGTTTCGTGGGGACGAGTCCATGCGACGTTCAAGCGCTTGCGTAAATATCGTGCGGAATGTTCACGGCATCAGTCCTCGACGTCGGGTTCGAAGAACGACCAGCGGATTTCCGGGAAGCGCGCCTTCATGTCCTTCTCGACAGCGTTGATCGCATCGACCACGCCGCGGGTCGAAAGGTCGCGGCTCATCTCGGCCTTGACCGCGACCATCAGGTCCGGACCGAGCTGCAGCGTGATCAGGTTGAACACGCGCGCGATCTCCGGACGCGCATCGAGAAAGCGCAGGATCCCGACCTTTGTCTCCGGATCGGCGCTCTGCCCGATCAGCAGGGCCTTGACCTCGACCGCGACGAAGATCGCGATCACGACCAGCAGCACGCCGATCGCGAGGGTGCCGATCGCATCGAACACGGGATTGCCGGTGATCATCGTGAGCAGCACGGCGGCGAGCGCGAACGCCAGGCCGAGCAGCGCGGCGAGATCCTCGCCGAAGATCACGATCAGCTCGCTCTGCCGGCTCTCGCGGAACCAGTACCACAGGCTGTGTTCGCCGCGCGCCTTGTCGACTTCGCGCAGGCAACCCCACATCGAGAAACTTTCCGCGATGATGCCAAACGTGAGTACGCCGACCGCGAGCCACGGCCAGCGCAACGGTTCCGGCGCGGAAAGCTTGTGGATGCCTTCATAGATCGAGAACGCGCCGCCGACCGAGAACAGCAGCAGCGCGACCAGGAACGACCAGAAATACACCTCCTTGCCGTGGCCGAGTGGATAATCCGGCGATGGCAATCGCTTCGCGCCCTTGATGCCGAGCAACAGCAATCCCTGGTTGCCGCAGTCGGCGAGCGAATGCACCGCCTCGGCCGTCATCGCACCGGACCCGGTAACTAACGCCGCGAACGCCTTGGCGACGAAGATCGCGAAGTTCGCGCCGAGCGCGAAGAAGATGGTTTTCAGGGAGTCTGCTTTGCCGGACATGGGAACGGAAGGTCGAAGCTGAGAGAGTGAGAGGTGGCTAGCGTTGCTTTCGCTTCCCCTGCGCAGCGGAGAAGCTGCCCGAAGGGCTGAAGGGGGCGCTTTTGGTACGCAAGATCAACATCGGGATCAAGAGCACCCCCATCCGCCGTCGGCACCTTCCCCCGCTGCGCAGGGGAAGGGAAAACCTGGTTCTACACGAGCACGATCCTATTCACCAAGCGCTGCCCGGTCTTCTTCGGCAGGTTCGCGCGCACCCGTTCGCAGGAACGCTGCACGAACGCGGCGAGTTCGGCCTGCGGGAACCGCTCCGGTAAAGTTGGGGGTGCGAGCGTTGTTTTCGCTCCCCCTGCGCAGCGGGGGAAGCTGCCCGAAGGGCTGAAGGGGGCGCTTTTGTAACGCGAGATCAACATCGGGAGCAAGAGCGCCCCCATCCGCCTTCGGCACCGTCCCCCGCTGCGC
>JBIODY010000296.1:0-3157 GCA_044445505.1 Lysobacterales bacterium | reverse complement strand
GTGCAGGTGCGCAGCGCGGATCGCGACGCGTTCCGCGCGATCCTCGCCGGGCACGGGATTGCCGATCTTGCGCATGTCGTCGGCCGGCCGGCCGAGCGCATGCGCGTGAAACTGCAGCTTGGACCCGAGACGCTCGCGAAGTGGGCGTGGAGCGACCTGATGCGTGCATGGTCCGAGACCAGTCATGCGATGCAGCAGCGTCGCGACAATCCGGCCAGCGCGGACAGCGAGAGCGATTGGCGCTGCGACGCCGCCGATCCCGGCGTCACGCCGCGGCTGGGTTTCGATCCGGCCGACGATATCGCCGCACCGTACATCGCCAGCGGCGTGCGGCCGCGCATCGCAATCCTGCGCGAACAGGGCGTCAACGGCCAGGTCGAGATGGCCGCCGCGTTCACGCGCGCCGGCTTCGACGCGTTCGACGTGCACATGAGCGATCTCGCGGCGGGCCGGCGCAAACTCGCCGACTTCAACGGCTTTGCCGCGTGCGGCGGTTTCAGCTACGGCGACGTGCTCGGCGCCGGGCGCGGCTGGGCGTCATCGGTGCTCTATCACCCGCGCTTGCACGACGAGTTCGCGGCGTTCCTTGCGGATCGCAGCAAGTTCGCACTCGGCGTCTGCAACGGCTGCCAGATGCTGGCGAACCTGAAGTCGATCATCCCGGGCGCGCAGCACTGGCCGCAATTCGTGCGCAATGCGAGCGAACAGTACGAGGCGCGCCTGGTCACGCTGGAAGTGCAGGACTCGCCATCGATCCTGTTTGCCGGCATGGCCGGCTCGCGGATTCCGGTCGCGGTCGCGCATGGCGAGGGACGCACCGTGTACGCGGAACCTGCGGATGCGAAACGCGCACAAGTCTGCCTGCGCTTCGTCGACAACCAGGGTCGCGCAACCGAACGGTTTCCGCTGAACTCGAACGGCGCGCAGAACGGCAACACCGGCTTCACCGCGGCGGATGGACGGGTGACGATCCTGATGCCGCATCCGGAGCGGGTGTTCCGCAGCGTGCAACTCTCCTGGCACCCGCGCGAGTGGGGCGAGGACTCACCGTGGATGCGCATGTTCCGCAATGCGCGCGCGTGGGTGGGTTGACGTGTGCTGCACGATACAAGGCTGGGGTGGCAGCGGCTTCAGCCGCGATGCTCCTGGCGACGCTTCCATCATGAAGGCATCGCGGCTGAAGCCGCTCCCACATTGTGTCGGTCGGCAGTGCACGTGGCATTGAATCCGATCCGCGAATTCGCGCTGAAGGCGGTGCTTTGGCTGCCGCTGGCGTTCGTGATCTGGTTCTGGCTCGCGCCGCTATGGATGTTTCCGGCGCTGTTGATCGCCAAGCAGGCTCTGCTCGGCGTCTGGAGCGATCTGTTCAGCAGCGTCGCCCAGGGTGGTGACGTGCTCGACGCATCGGGCCATGTCATCGCGCGCGCCGGCTATCTGGTTCAGCTCGGCACGACGGTGACGGTCGCGGTGCCGGCCGGTCCGGCCGGTCCCGGCGGGATCGGCGTGCTGGAACCGACCATCAATCCGATGGTTTATGCGTATTCGCTGCCATTGTTCGCGGGCCTCGCAATGGCGACGCCGCTGACGACCCGACGCCGCATCGCGCAGCTCGCGTTCGCGTTCGTGGTGATCTGGCTGACCCAGGCGTTCGGCATCGTCGCCGAGGGCCTGAAGACGCTGGCGTTCGATGCCGGCGACAGTGGCGCCGCCGCGATCGCGCGCGCCGGGCTCGCGCCCTCGGCGATTGCGCTGGCCTATCAATTCGGTTATCTGATCCTGCCGGCGGTGACGCCGGTGGCACTGTGGATCGGCCTGAACCGCGCGTTCATCGAGCAACTCGTCGGGCCTTCCGGGGAACCGCAGGGCGGAAAACACGGTCAGAGCTGAGGCCTGAAGTCCCGCCGTCGACCCCGCGCCAGCGGGAGTCCGCTCATTCGTCCAGACGACAAGTCATTCCCGCCTGCGCGTGATCGACGGCGGGTATGGAACAATGGGCGGGTCAGGACAGGTCTTGAGAGGAACAGGGGATCAATGGCTGCTTTGCCCGAATCATTCCAACCGCACGAGGCGCACGAGCCGAGCCTCGACGACCGCATCTGCCAGTTCCTGGTCGCGCGCGGCCGCCTCAAGGAAACCGATCTGGTGCGCGGTCGGCGCCTGCACGAGGAGGATCCGGCGTCGGGCAGCCTGGTCTCGCTGCTGACCCGGCTCGGGCTGGTGTCCGAGCGCGAGATGGCCGAGGGCGTATCCGAGCTTCTGCATCTGCCGCTGCTGTCCGCCAAGGAATTTCCGGAAGCGCCGCCGACCAATGTGCAGGCCTCGGTGCGCTTCCTGAAGCATCACCATATCTGTCCCATCGGCGAGACCGAGAGCGACGTCACCGTGCTGGTCGCGGATCCGGCCGATGCCTTTCCGCTGGAGGCGCTGAAGCTCGCGACCGGCCGCGAGGTAAAGCTCAACATCGGCCTGCGCAGCGAGATCGACGACCTGATCGAACGCTACTATGGCTCCGGCCGTTCCGCGATGGGCACGATCGTCGAGAACCTGACCGAGGACAACAGCCGCAGCGAGGACGACATCGAGCACCTGCGCGATCTCGCCTCCGAGGCGCCGGTGATCCGCCTGGTCAACTTGGTCATCCAGCGCGCGGTCGAGCAGCGCGCATCGGATATCCATGTCGAGCCGTTCGAGAACCGCCTGAAGGTGCGCTATCGCATCGACGGCGTGCTGCACGAAGTCGAGTCGCCGCCGGCTGCGTCGACCGCTGCGGTGATCTCGCGCATCAAGATCATGGCGAAGTTGAACATCGCCGAGCGCCGCCTGCCGCAGGACGGCCGCATCATGATCCGCGTGCAGGGCAAGGAACTCGACCTGCGCGTGTCGACGGTGCCGACCGCGCATGGCGAATCGGTGGTCATGCGTATCCTCGATCGCGAAGCGATCGTGTTCGACTTCCACTCGCTCGGCTTCACCGACCAGTTCCTGCAGAAGTTCATCAACGTGCTCGAGTTGCCGCACGGCATCATGCTGGTCACCGGCCCGACCGGTTCGGGCAAGACCACGACGCTGTATACCGCGCTCAGCAAGCTCAATACGCCGGACGTCAAGATCATCACGGTCGAGGATCCGGTCGAGTACCAGATCGAAGGCATCAACC
>JBIODY010000295.1:0-3159 GCA_044445505.1 Lysobacterales bacterium | reverse complement strand
CTCGACGAACGCAAATGCCCTATTCGCGGCAGATACGCACTGGGCCGCTTCGAATCGCGCTGGACCTGCTACGAACCTGCCAGCGTGCGGCAATGGCGCATGGTTTCGAAATTGCCCGCTTCCATCGTGGCGCGTATCGCTGCGGCGCCCGGCGTCATCAGGATGCATGCCGCGTAGACAGCAATGCGGCGAACGAACCCGGATCGCGGCGTGAGGCGCGGCACGTGGACGACACCTGCGCAGGCGCGCTGCCTGGCGTGAACCGAACGGGACTGCGATGATCACTTACGAACAGATCGCCGAACTCAGCGAACAGACCTCCCTGCCGTTGATTGAAATCATCCGTGCGCTGCAGGAGAATGGCGGCGACAGCGAAGCCGCGCGTGCCGCGCTCACTGCGGATTCGGGGCGCATCGACGTCGCCGATCGCAAGCTCGCCGAGAACCTCGCGACGAAGCTCGTGGACGCAGGCCTGCATTTCGTTTGCGAAACGACCCCTCAGGGACAGTGGCTGTTCCGCGTGTCTGCGGAGAACGTCACGCATATCCGCAAGCTCGGCGCCCTTTCGCGGCGTCAGGCGCGCGCGACGCCGCCAACCGTCCCACCGGATCGACGCCGTGCTTCCGGTTGAGGACGTCGGTTCCGGTACGCGGTGGCTGACGCGACTGGCGCAGCCTCCTGCTAGAATGAACCGCATGTGGGCTCGCATGTCGCCACGTCCCGCGCCACCCTGGTCGCATCATCTGCTCGCCATCGCACTGGTCGGGTTCGCCGCGCTCGTGTCGCCGACGGTCGACGGCTTTCTGCCGGGCGCCTCATATGCGGTCTATGCTTTTGCGATAGTCGCGGCAGCCTGGTTCGGCGGCCTCGGCGTTGGCGTGGCCGCGGCCGTGCTCGCCGCGATTGCCGCTACGTATATCGGCCGGGCTGCGTGGTCCGGAACCGCCAGTCTGACCGCCGTCGGTGCGCTGCGTTTCCTGCTCGGCGCCGCGCTGGCCATCTTCGCCAACGCGCTGCGGCGTTCGCGATCGACGTGGCCCGGAGGAAGCAACCCGGACCTGGCTGAGTCCTGCGCGGGTGCGGATGCATCCGCGCCAACACCGGTCGCGGCGGTTCGCGCCGAGGGAACTCGCGCATTGTCCGCCAGCGACACGAATCCGCAGCTTCGCGATGCAACTCCGATGCGTCGCATCGATGACCCAAGGCGGATACTGGACGCCCTTGCGGACCTGGTCTGGCTGGCGGCTGCGGACGGCGCTTGCGAATGGTTCAACAAGCGCTGGACCGAGTACAGCGGCCATGCGGTCACCGACTGGCGCGATGCGATGCATGCGGACGATCGCGAAGCCGCGAACGCTGCCTGGTCGCAGGCACAGGCGCAAGGGACGCCCGTCGGCATCGAAGCGCGCTATCTGCGCCGCGACGGCGTCGAACGCTGGCATCTGGTGCGCGTGCAGCCGCTGCGCGAATCCGTGGCGCAGACGCCATCCGGCTGGTACGGCCAGTGCACCGACATCGACGACCAGAAGCGCACCGCAGTCTCCTTGCGCACGACGCAGCAACGCATGAGTGCGTTCCTGAGCGCGCTGGGCCACGAGTTGCGCAACCCGCTGGCAGCCTTGTCGGCGTCGGTCCAGGTCATGCGCCATCCGCGCGCGGCCAGCGACATGATCGGTCGCGCGCTCGAGACCCTTGATCGTCAGACCGCCCTGCTGACGCGCCTGGTCGAGGAATTGCTCGATGCAGCGCGCCTGATGGACGGCCGCATCGATCTTCAGCGCGGCTGCGTGGCGCTCAACGAACTGCTGCGCGAGGTCTGCGCCGACCTGGCCGCGCGCGCGGCCCGCGAACGCGTGCATCTGCACTGCATCGTCCCCAAGACGAAGATCCTGGTCGACGCCGATCCGCTGCGCATCAAGCAGGCGGTCGAGAACGTGGTGCTGAATGCGCTCGATGCATGCGACGCGGGCAACGAGATCACGGTCGATACGATCGACGGCGGTGCCGGCGAGGCCGGTATCCGCATCGTCGACAGCGGCCGTGGCCTTTCCTGCGACGAACTGGCGATGCTGTTCGAACCCGGCAAGTCGCCGGGACGGGTCGATGGCCTGGGTCTCGGGCTGAAGGCAGCGCGGCGCATCGTCGAGCTGCATGGCGGGCGTCTTGTCGCACGCAGTGAGGGTCACGGCTGCGGAGCGACCTTCGAGCTTTTCCTTCCCGTCTACGCTACGCACGCAGCGTCGGGCGCGGCCGAGGCCGGGATGACGCACGACGTCCTGTTGCTCGGCCAGCGCATCCTGATCATTGCCTCCGCCGAAGACGCCGAGGCGCTGGTCGCGCCGCTCGAATACCACGGGGCGCAGGTACGTTGCGCAGCCAGCGGTTTCGAGGGAATCCGGCTGGCCTCGTCGTGGGCCGCGACCGCTGTCCTCTGCGAACTGGAATTGCCCTCGCCGTTGTCGGGCTATGACGTCGCCCGACAGATCGCCGAGAAACCCGATCAGCGCCCGCGCCTGATCGCGATCGGCAACGCCGATCGCATCGACGCCGCAGTGGCCACGGCCGCCGGCTTCGACGCTTGCCTCGTCAGGCCGGTCGCGCCGCAGCGCCTGCTCGCGGCGCTGGTGCAGGCGGCCACGTTCGCCGCGGTGCTCATCGCAGCCTGATCGAATCGCGCATGCCCCGGTTCGTTCGGCGATCCGCCGGCGCGGCGCACCGCTCCGATCGCATTCAACCCTCGTCCTCTTCCTCGCTGCCCACCTGCTCGTCGCCGATCAGGCCAAGCGAGCGATAGCGCAACAGGCGGTTGTAGATCGTCTTCGCAGTGATGCCGAGTGTGCGCGCGGCCTGGCGCTTGTTGTTGCCGTGGTGGGCCAGTGTCCTAAGCAGCATCTCGCGTTCGATCTCCTCGAATGTCATGCCGACCCGGAACGTGACCGAGCCGTCGTTCTCCTCGGTCGACTGGACCGGAGCTTCGGGCTGAACGCCGATCTCGTCTCCGGCACAGAGGATATACGCGCGCTGCACGGCGTGTCTGAGTTCGCGCACGTTGCCGGGCCACGCACGGTTGGCCAGCTGGCGCAGGACCTCGACGCTCAGCGAGCGGTGGGTGCCGTAGCGTTCGTTGAGGCGATCCAGAAAGCGTTGCGCGAGCAGCGG
>JBIODY010000294.1:0-3180 GCA_044445505.1 Lysobacterales bacterium | reverse complement strand
TCGAGCTTGCCGGTCGGTCCGGCCCAGATCACGCGGCGTTCGCGCAGTTTCTGGATGAAGCCGCGGAACAGGCTCTTGTCGAAAAATTCCGGCGCGTTGAGTTCGTGCAGCAGGGACAGGCGCTGCGCGGTCAGCCAGCACAGGTTCTCGAGTTCGCCGGACGAGAGCGTATGCCGGCCATGCTTCACCAGCAGGGCGAGCGCGATGTAGTAGCGCTCGATCGCCGGCAGCAGCGTGTGCGCGAGTGCGCGCAGGCGAAACGCGGGATCGCTCTGGCCCGGACCGCGCTCCATGATGCGCCCGTCCGCGTCGGCTTTGAGCAGGCCCTGGGCGATGAAGAAGTCCAGGGTCTTCTGGATGCGCTCGGCGAATTCATCCTCGCTCCACGGCAGGAACAGTTCCGCCTGCACGAACGGATAGACGAGGCGGCCAAGACGCAGGATCGAGGCGCGCGCGAGGCGGCGGTTGTTGAGGAAGCAGCACGCGACCCAGGCTGCGGTCGCGAACAAGTGCACGACATTGTTGCGGAAGTAGCTGAGCAGCACGCCTTGTTTCGCGTCGACGTTGAGCACGTCGCCGAGCGGATGGGAAACGCGGCGGATCCATTGCATCTTCTCGCCATAGGCGATGACCCCGGCCGCCGGCAGCGGTGTGATCGTGACGCGGTCCGAATACGGCAGCGCGCCGAGCAGGGTCTTGCACAGATCGAGTTGCGCGATCAGATCCGCTTCGGCCATCGCGTGCTTGGGCGTCGCCAGCAGTGCCACCGCGAGCAGGTTGATCGGGTTCACGTGCGCGGCGCGGTTGATGTTGATCTCGATGCGCTCGGCGAGCGCGTCGACCGCGGGCTTCAACCATTCCGGCTTTGTGTCGGGATCGGCGGTCGCAGCGCGCCAGTCTGGTGCGACCCCGTCGAGCAGTGTCTCGAGATGGATCGGCTCGCCGAAACTCAGCGCGACGCGCCCATAGCGATTGCGCAGCACGCCGAACGCGCGCAGGAAACCGAACAGCGATTCCTTCTCCTTCGGCTTGCCGGTCAGCTCGCCGATATAGGCGTCGCCCTCCATGATCTTCTCGTAACCGATGTAAACCGGCTGGAACACGACCGGGCGGCGCGACTCGCGCAGGAAGCTGCGCAGGGTCATCGACAGCATGCCGCCGCGTGCCTCGAGCAGGCGTCCGGTGCGCGAACGCCCGCCTTCGATGAAGTACTCGAGCGATACGCCGCGCGCGAACAGCTGGCTGACGTACTCGCGGAACACGGTCGAATAGAGCGGGTCGCCCTTGAACGTGCGGCGCAGGAAGAATGCACTGCCGCGGCGCAGGATCGGGCCGATCACCGGCAGGTTGAGGTTCACTCCGGCACCGATATGCGGGATTGCGATGCCGTTCTGCAGCAGCTGGTAGGAGAGCAGCAGGTAATCGACGTGGCTGCGGTGGCACGGCACGTAGATGACTTCGTGGCCCGGCGCGGCCGCGCGCAGGGTATCGAGATGGTAGACGTCGATGCCGTCGTAGAGCTTGTTCCAGAACGCCTTCAGCATGAATGAAATCGAGCGCACGACCGGGTGCGAATAGTCGGCGGCGATCTCCAGCGCATAGCTGCGTGCACGCGCGCGCGCCTTGTCTTCGCTGCTGTTGTCCTTGCTGGCCGCAGCCCGGATCGCGGCCAGCACCGGTTCGGCGTGCAGCAGCGCGTCGACGATCGTGCGCCGATGCGACAGGTCCGGGCCGATCACGATCGCGCGGATGCGCCGGAAGTGCGCGCGCAGGATCCGCTGCAGCTTGCGCACGCCGCGTTCGGCATCGGCCTGGTCCGCGATGACCTCGCGCAGGGACACCGGCGCGGCGAACTGCACATGCGTGTCGCGGCCATTGAGCGCGAGCGCGAGCAGGCGCCGGAAGCGGCCGACGACGACCCAGTTTTCGGAGAACAACACGCTGAACCAGCCCGATTCGCGATCCGGCGCGCGGCCGACGAAGATCGATACCGGCACCAGACGCACATCCTTGTCGGGATCACTCTGGTCAGGAGCCGCGCGCACGATGTCGGCGAGCAGGCTGAGCGTCTCCGAACGGGTCCGGTATGGGCGCCGGCCGAACAGGCGCGGCCGCCGCGACAGCGCGACCACCGCGCGGCGACGCTTGATCGGCAGCCGATCGGCGGCCGCGTATGGCGACGGGAGACCGGCTTCCTTGCAGGCCTGTTCGAGGATCAGCGTGTCGGACAGGCCGTAACGCTCGATGACGTAGACGGTCGGGCGCGTATCGTCAGGCAGCAGTGCGCGCGCATCTTCGGGCGTGCGATGGATGCGCAGCCACGGTCGCAGCAGCGCGCCCAGCGTATCCAGCCAGGCCGGCACCGGCACCGCGGCCGGCGCGCGTGGCACCGGGAGTGAATCGTTCATGCCGCGAGTCTAGTCCGCCGTGCCGATCCATGGAGCGCTCGCGGATCGATCGATCGGTCGATCCGCGCTGACGCTCTCAGTTCTGCGGAGCCGGCGCCGTGGCTGCGTCCGCCGGCTTCGGCGCGGTGGCGGTGTCCTCCGCGGTCTTCTCGGCGAGCTTCTCGATTGCGTGCTTGCCGTACCAGCGGCCGTCGACGTTGACCATCTCGGTTTCGACGCTGAGCGGCGCATCGAACAACGTGTACGCGACCTTGACCTTGGCCGCCTTGCCGTCGTTCGACACAACTTCGGGCTTGACCGAGTCGAGGGTCTTGTCCAGCGAGAGGCCGTATACGCCGAGCGCATCCTTGAAACCGAGAAACGCGATGCGCGCCTTCGCCATCGACTGGTCAAAATCCAGCGCACGCGCCTCGTCGAGCGTCTTGAGATTCAGGTCGCGCGCGACCTTGCTGGCGATCGCGAGTACCTTCTTGACCGATTCCGGATCGGTGAAATGGGTCTTCTGCACCCAGTTCGCGACCGCGTTGACCGCGGCGACGGCCTGGCCCTTCTCGGCTTCGGACATGTCCTTGTTCTGCTGGATCATGCCGGTCAGCCAGCTCGAACCCATCGTGACGTACATCGGGATCTGCGCCTGGTATTGCGCGTCGAACGCCTTGAGCTGCGGTTCGATCTCGGTGTACAGGGTCTGCTCGGCGTTCGGCGCGGTCAGTTTCGCCATCGTGTCGGTGAACTTCTGCCGATCCTCGTCGGTGACGGGCTTCTCGTTGGC
>JBIODY010000293.1:0-3212 GCA_044445505.1 Lysobacterales bacterium | reverse complement strand
TCGCCTGAAACGGCCGACGTCATCGGTTCAGGCGGACTGCGCCTGTCCCAGTGTCACGCGTTCGTGGCCGGCGCCGTCGCGCCGGCTCTGCACACCGCGCAGGCCACGCGCTTCGAGCAATGCACGCACCAACGCGGCCTGATCCCATCCGTGTTCGAGCAGCAGCGATCCGCCATGCGCGAGATATGCAGGCGCCGCGGCGACGATCGCGCGGATCGCATCGAGGCCGTCGCTGCCGGACGCGAGCGCGGACGCCGGTTCGTAACGCAGGTCGCCCTCGCCAAGATGCGGGTCGCCGCTCTCGATGTAGGGCGGGTTCGAAGCGATCAGATCGAAGCGCGCGCTGCCGAGCGCGGCGCACCACTCGCCCTGCGCGAACGCGACATTCGTGATGTCGAGACGCCGCGCATTGCCGCGCGCGACGGCGAGTGCAGCCGCGCTCGCGTCGGTCGCGAGCACGCGCGCACGCGGCCGCTCATGCGCGAGTGCGAGCGCGATCGCGCCGGAGCCGGTGCCGAGGTCGGCGATCGCGCAGTCGCGATCGACCGGGATGCGCGTCAATGCGAGTTCGACCAGCAACTCGGTCTCCGGCCGCGGAATCAGCACGTCGGAAGTGACATCGAGCTCGAGCGACCAGAATTCACGGCGGCCGGTCAGGTAGGCGATCGGCTCGCCGCTGGCTCGCCGCGTAACCAGTCGTTCGAAGCGGATGCCGGCCCCCTGCCCGACGTCATCGTCGGCGTGTGCGTACAACCACGCTCGCGATTGGCCGAGGGCATGCGCCAGGAGCAGTTCGGCTTCGAGCCGCGCATCGCCGCCGCCGAGACGGATCGCTGCATTGCCCAGCAGATCGCGGACCGATTTCATGCGGGCGGAAAAGTCGGCCGATCGCCGGGCGACGCGATGGCGCTCACGAGCGGGCGCCTCTGCGCGCGATCGCCTGCTGGAGTCGCGCCGCTCCGCCGCGCATCCGGCCTGTCCTGTCACCAACCGATTTCCTGCGTGTCATCGCGGCGGCCAAGGCAGGCCGACTTTCCTGCAGAACGCGCCAAAGCGCGGATCCGCACGCAGCTCGCGCGTGAACGGGTTGTCGATGATCGCGATGGCTCCCGGATCGTGTTTTTCGTACGCTCGATCGAGCCACTCGAAGGTCTTGTCGGCATCGCCGCGAAATGCATACACCGTCGCTATCTGAAACGACATGTCGTCGCTGTGGCCGGCGATCAAGGCATCGAGCGCAGCATCCGCGGCTGCACGGTCGCCGCGCGCCTGTTGCGCCAGGGCCATCGCGTAAGCGCGCCAATCCGGATCGGTTTCCTGCTCGGCAGCTTTCAGGGCCGCTTCACCATCGCCGCGTTTGGCCTCGACCAGCGCCAGCATTTCCCATGTCCCCGCGCCCGCGGGCTGCAGGTCGATTGCCTTGCGCGCCGATTGCACCGCTTCGTCGTGGCGACCCAGGGAACTCAACAGCCGTGCGAGGTCGAAGTGAGCGGTGGCGGTCAACGGCTCGAGCTGAACTGCCTGCTGCAGGAGCTCGATCGCTTCCTCGATCTTGCCAAAGTCCGCAAGCACCGAGGAAAGACCGATCTTCGGCTCGGCCGAAGCGGGCGCAAGTTCGGCGGCACGTCGATACGCCATCTCGGCGCCGCTCGCATTCCAATCGACACTCACGAGTATCTGACCGAGCGCGGCGTACCCTTCCGCGAGATTCGGATCCTCCGTTATGGCGCGCTGCGCCGCCTCCCGCGCCCTCCGATTGGCGTCGGCGACGCCCTCGCCCGTGATGTCACCGAGAATCCACAGGCTTTTCGACAAGCCGGCATAGGCCAAAGCATAGTGCGGATCGATGCGGATCGCGGCCTCGTAGAAACCGATCGCCTTGCGCAAGTCCGCCGCCGAATAGCGCTGCTCGTAGTAACGGCCTTGCAAGTAGGCGTTGTAGGCATCGACATTCTGATTGGGCGGCGAGCCCGGCGGGTTGCTGGCGCTGCCAAGCAGCGTTACCTTGAGCGCTTCGGCGACGGACTGGGCAATCTGCGTTTGCACCACGAAAATATCCTGCAGCGTGCGATCGTAAATCTGCGACCAGACATTCGTGCCATCCGCAGCTCGCACGAGGCTGACGGCAATGCGCGTGCGCTCGGCCGACTTGCGCACGCTGCCTTCGAGCAGGTAGCCCACACCCAGCGCGGCGCCGATCGCCTTGCTGTCCTCGTTCCTGTTCTTGAAGTGGAACGACGACGTGCGGCCGATGACCTTGAGTTCCTTGACTTGCGCCAGTGCGCTGATCAGTTCCTCGGAAAGCCCGTCGGAAAAATATTCGTTGTTCGGATCGCCGGTGTCGTTGGCCAGCGGCAGCACGGCGATCGCCTTCGCCAGAGCGGTGTCGTCGATGGTCTTGTGCGGCACGAACAGATTGGCGAGCAGGGCAACGACCGCTACCGCCAGTACGCCAATTATCAAACGATCGAGTTTGCGGCCGGTGTCGCGAGTCACAGACTGCGAACGATCGACCTCGTTCTCGCGCTTCAGGCCGTCCGGGGTCAGTTCGTAGAACCACGCGAACACCAGCGCGGCCGGAAAACCGAGCACGACCGCGACGACAATGACGCGCACAGCCCAGATCGGAATATCGAAAAACGGCGATACCTGCGTCGCGACCTGCACCAGCAACCAGCCCGAGGCCGCATAGAACGCCGCGACACGCAACACGTTGCGGCGTTTCAGCTCGGCAAGAAACTGCTGCATGGTCGCCGTCCTTGATACTGACATCAACCGGCGGCGCGCCGTCCGCTTGCACCGTCCGCAGGCGAGTCTAGCAAACCGGCGTGCAACGCCTGCGGCGTGGAGTTCGACCCATCTCAAAGCGCCGCGAAGCGGCTTGCTCGACCGTTCAAGTCGTTCGCCATCGTGCGGTCACCGAACCATCCAGCTTTGGTGCGGGCTCGATCTCGTCGAGAAAGCGCTCACTGCTGCAGGTTCATGACCGCAACGGCGGAGGTGGAGGCTCGACCACGGGTACCTCCACCACGGCCCGCGCCGGGCTGCGCCAGTAACCGCCCAGCGTCCAAGCTGCAAACCCTGCGCGCAGCCAGCCGACCAGCGCGTTCGCGAGCCACAACGCCCACGCCAGCATCGCGAGCTTGTAGACCCACAGCGGCAGGCTGATCGCATACGCCGTGGGCAACGCATCGATGCTGCGATCGGCGAAC
>JBIODY010000292.1:0-3222 GCA_044445505.1 Lysobacterales bacterium | reverse complement strand
CTCGCGCGCGAGCGCGAGCACCGCATCGACGACCGGATCGCGCGGGTTCACGTAGGCCGCGAACGCCCAGCCGAGATCGACGCGGTCACGACCCTCCCGCACGAAATACGGCGCATCGTCGAGCGCGTGCAGGCGTATCTCGAAGCGGCGGGTCTCGCGCGTGCCGCCGGCTTCCAGCGTGACCTGCATCACCTGGCGACGCGTCGCGTCAAGCTGGCGCAGCGCGTCGACATCCCAATCCAGGCGCGGATGCAGCACGATGGCGGCGCCGCGCGCAGGCGGGTCGCGGATCTGCGCATCGAGAACCGTCGGTTCGCGCAGGCCCGGCGTCTCGATGCGCAGGCGCAACGTGGGCGGCAGGTCGCGGCCGCTGACTCGCACGCTGACCAGCCCGTCGCCATCGCCGATCGCCGGGTTCACGGCACGCGGCACGCGCGACAACTCCAGCATCGGAAACACGTCGCCGGCCGGCGAGATGTCGACCTGCCAGTCGAGCGCGGAGGCGTGTGCGCCGGCGCCCGCCGCCAGCATTAGCACGAGGCGGGCGATCGATGGATGACGGGAGCGCGGCGCAGCGCGATTTGCCAGCGGCAGCATCCGGCGACTATCGTTGCGCCCGCCCGTTCTTGTCCAGCAGGTGCCGGGCCATTCGGGCACCCTGGTTGTCGCTCACGTCCTGGAGATCCCCATGCGCCAAGTCACCCTGACCCTGCTGATTGCCGTGGCGCTCAGCGCCTGCACCCCGTCGACGCCCGAGCCGGCTGCGCCCAAGCCCATGGCGGCGAACGTCGCGCCGGCGCCGGCCGCGAAGGCGCCGGAACCGGCCGCAGCCGTGCCGGCGAAGGAAATTCCGGAGGGCGCATGCGGCGACCAGTCGAGTCTTCCCGCCGACCAGCGGGTCGCCAACACCGCGCGCTGGACCACGGCCAGCGAACAGAACAACTTCGGCTTCGACGTCTATCGCGGCGACAGCGAAAAAGGCGAGTTCAAGAAGCTCAACAAGGAATCGATCCTCGGCGCCGGCACCTCGGATGAGACCCACAAATACGAGTTCCGCGACGACACGATCGATCCGTGCAAGGAATACTGGTACTACGTCGAAGGCATCAACACCAACGGCACGCACGAGAAATTCACCCCGACCTTCCGCGCACCGCCTAAGCACCGCGCAGTCGGCAGTGCGCCGACCGTGACGCCACCGCCTGCCGCGCCTGCGAAGGATTGACGCCGCTGCACGACGGCGCGCCGCGATGAGCGCCGCCGCGCCGATCGCCGCGCGCCGCCGGCTTGCCTGGGCGGCGCTGTTCGCGCTGCTGTTCGTCGCCTCGCAGGCGTTGCTGTGGGTCGCCTACTACGCGCATGGTGCGAAGCCGCTGATCGGCGACGAGCAGACCTACCAGGACGGCGCGCTGGCGATTCTCGATGGTGGCGCATGGATGCCGTCGACGATCTGGCCACCGCTGCAGCCGCTGCTGCTGGCCGTCGTGTATGCGCTGTTCGGCACCCAGGTAGTTGCGGCGCAGGTATTGCAGACTCTGCTCTTCATCGCCTGCGCAGCGCTGCTGCGCGATCTGTGGCGACGCCTCGGCGGCAGTGTCGCGGCGGCGAACAGCGCAGCCGCGCTGTTCCTGCTGAATCCCGCGACCGCGGCCTACGCGCACTGGCTGTGGCCGGAGATCCCGCACCTGTTCCTGCTGCTCGCGGCGCTATGCCTGCTCGCGCGAACGCCGCTGCGATCGCGCGCGTTCGCGGCGGGTGCGTGCATCGGCCTCGCGCTGCTCGCCAAGAGCCTGTTGTCGATGTTCTGGCCGGTGTTCCTGCTCGTGTTCGTGCGCCGCGCGCGTCCGCGTTTCTTATCGCAGCCAGCTGCGCTGTTCGTGCTTGGCCTCGCCCTGGTCACGATGCCCGCGCTCGTGCACGGTTGGCGCACTTATGGCACGCCGATGATCGCGGACAGCTCGATCTACAACCTCGATGTTGGCCTGACCGATCGCTGGCGCAGCGACTACGTGCAGGACCTGGGCGGCCTGACCCTGCCCACGTTCCTCGCCAGCGGCGCGACGCCGCAGCAACGCAATGCGGTGTATCTCGCGAAGATCCGCGCGCTGGTCGCCGAACGCGGTGTCGCGTCGCTGCTCGCCGACCAGTTCGGTCGCCAGTATTTCCGGCTGTTCAGCGCGAAGACGCCGCTGGTTTCGCAGCTGCCGGGGCCGGCCTGCGCGGGCCATCTGTCGGTGTATCGCACGCGACCGTGGCTGACCCGCACGTTGACGCTCGCGAACGACTTGTCGCATGCGCTGATGTTGGTCGCGGCCGCGTTCGGCATCGCGTGCTGGCGCTGGCGGGGCGGTCCAGTGGATTCGGTCCATGCGGCGGGCAACACCATCCCCACCCAAACCGTCCCCTCGAAGGGGAGGGTTTCAGAGCAGCGCGCGCTGCGGGGTGCGTTGCTCGCGGTGGTTGTCCTGTTTCTCGCCTATCAACTCGGCCTGATGCTGCTGATCCACGTCAAGGCGCGTTTCCTGCTGCCGATGATTCCGTTCCTGTGCGGGTTCGGCGCGAGTTTCCTGGTTGCGCTGCGCAGACGCTGCGACGCGATTCCCGATCGTGCGAGCGCGAGCACGATCGTGCTCGCGCCGCTGCGCCTTGCGCTGGGCGCGGCCCTCGCTGTGCTGCTGCTGTTCCTCGCATTCGCGGGGCCGGCGCTGGATCACCTCTGCGCGGGTTGAAGCAGCTAGGGAAGAATCGAAGCGTCGATGATTCCCTTCCCTTGCGAGGCGCGGGAAGGCGATGCGGCGCTCTCGATCTTTGGCTTTTCCGCGCGCAAAGCCCCCTTCAGCCGTTCGGGCAGCTTCCCCGCTGCGCGCGGGAAGCGAAAGCATGATTTCACAACCTCCGGGCGGGGACGAATCCGGTATCCTCGCGAGTCGCCACGTCTGCTCGCCCGCATGCATCAGCACCTGATCGAATTGATACTTTTCAGCACCTACGCGGAACTGCGCGCCGAGGCCGCGCGCAGCTATCTGGGGCTGGTCTGGTGGGTGCTCGAACCGGCGATGATGATGGGCGCATTCTGGCTCGTGTTCGATGTGATCCTGAAAAGCGGCGGCGCTGACTACGTGCCGTTCCTGCTGATCGGCATGACGCTCTGGCAATGGATGAAATCGTGCATCACGCACGGCGGATACGCGATCTGGAGCAGCCTGCCGATGGTGCGCCAGG
>JBIODY010000291.1:0-3259 GCA_044445505.1 Lysobacterales bacterium | reverse complement strand
GTCACCAACCTGAAATCGATCTTGCGGTCCTCCAGGCTCGCGCGCAGCACCTGCACGCGGACCTCATCGCCGAGGCGGAACTTCAGGCCGCGCCGTTCGCCGGTCAGCAACCGCCGGGTCGCATCGAAGTGGTAGTAGTCGTTCGGCAACTGGGTGATGTGCACGAGACCGCTGATCCTCGATTCGGTCAGTTCCACGAACAGGCCGAACGAGGTCACGCCGGCGACGATGCCGTCGAATTCGCTGCCGACGTGCTTCTCCATCCACGCGCATTTGTAGCGCTCGTCGACGTCGCGTTCGGCTTCGTCGGCACGGCGTTCGTTGTGCGAGCAGTGCACGCACAGGCTGGCCATGTCGCTCGGGCTGTACTGGTACTCGGCCGGCTTGCCGCCGCCGAGCGCATAGCGGATCGCGCGATGCACGAGCAGGTCCGGATAGCGGCGGATCGGCGAGGTGAAGTGCGTGTAGGTCGCGAGGCCGAGTCCGAAGTGGCCCGGATCGTTCGGCTGGTACACGGCCAGGCTCTGCGAGCGCAACAGCACCGACTCGATCAGGCTCGCATCGGGGCGCTTGCGCACCTTCTTCAGCAGCGCCGAGAAATCGCCGGGCGTGACCTGCGAGATCGGCGGCAAGGTCAGCTTGAATTCGCGCAGGAATTCGAGCAGATCCTCGTACTTGGATGCCGGCGGCGGCGCGTGCACGCGGTACGGGGTCGGAATGCGGCGCTTCTGCAGGTATTTCGCCGCCTCGACGTTCGCCGCGATCATGCATTCCTCGATCAGCTTGTGCGCATCGTTGCGCTCGTATGCACCCAATTGCATGACCTCGCCGTTCGCGCCGAGGCGGAACTGGACTTCGGTACTCTCGAAGTCGATCGCGCCGCGCGCCTGGCGCGCCTTCGCGAGCAGCTTGAAAAGCTGATGCAGATTCTTCAACTGCGGCATCACGCCAGCGAGCTCCGCGCGTGCATCGGTATCCTTTTCACCGATCGCCTGCCAGACCCGGTTGTAGGTCAGGCGCGCGTGCGAGCGCATCACCGCGGGGTAGAACTTCGAGCGCGTGACCTCGCCCTCGTGATCGACCTGCATCTCGCAGACCATGCACAGGCGTTCGACTTTCGGATTCAGCGAGCAGATCCCGTTGGACAGAGTCTCCGGCAGCATCGGCACGACGAAGCCGGGGAAATACACCGAGGTCGCGCGGTTGTAGGCTTCTTCGTCCAGTGCGCTGCCGGGCTGCACGTAGTGCGAGACATCGGCGATCGCGACCAGCAGGCGGAAGCCGCCCTCGTTCGGTTCGGCGTACACCGCGTCGTCGAAATCCTTCGCGTCCTCGCCGTCGATCGTGACCAGCGGCGTCTTGCGCAAGTCGACGCGGCCCTTGATCTCGGCGGCGGAAACCTCAGGCTCGACATTCGCCGCGTCGCGGAGTGCCGCGGCCGGCCATTCGTGCGGCAGGTCGTGGCTCGCGATCGCCATCTCGACCACCAGCGAAGGCGTCAGGCGCGCGCCGAGCACGGCGAGAACCTTTCCCATCGGTCCGCGCTGCGCGGTCGGCTGCTCGGTGATCTCGACGACCACGATCTGCCCCGCGCGCGCGCCGCGATCCTTGCCCGGCGTGACCAGCACGTCCTGGTGCAGGCGACGGTCGTCCGGCGTGACCAGAATCACGCCATTCTGCTCGACCACGCGCCCGACCAGGCGCGGCGAGCGGCGTTCCAGTACTTCGACGATCGCGCCCTGGCGACGCCCGCGGCGATCGACGCCGACGACGCTGGCGAGCACGCGATCGCCATGCAACACCTTGCGCATCTCGGCCGGCGACAAGTACAGGTCGTCGCCGCCTTCCTCCGGTCGCAGGAAGCCGTAGCCCTCCGCATTCGCGATCACTCCGCCGCGGATCAAATCCAGCTTGCTGGCGACACCATAACCGCCGCGCCGGTTCTGGATCAGCTGGCCGTCGCGCAACATCGCGGCGAGACGGCGCGTCAGCGCCTCGAAATCCTGCGGCGCGGTCAGGTTCAGTGCGCGCGCGACCGCCTCGACATTCATCAGCTCGCCGTGGCTTTCAAGCAGCGCGGCAATCGCCTCGCGGCTCGCGATCGGTCGCTCATAGCGGCTCGCTTCGCGTTCCGCATGCGGATCGTGGCTGTGCGGCGCGCTTGCGCCCTTCTTTGCCGGCAACGGCGGCAGCCGCTCCGGCATGAATTTCGGCGCACCGGCGCGTTTGCCCGGGCCGCGTTTGTTGCGCCCGGCTGGAGCGCCCGAGTTGGTGGTTCTTGTTCTTTTCAACGTGATTCCCTGTTGTCGGATGCCAGCGTCGCAAGCTGTGCCGGCGATTGCAAGCGGATGCGTTGACAGCCCACGGCGCGGCCAGTATCGTTCGCGCCCCCGGAAGGTCTTGCGATCCGCCGGGCGTGCCCGGGTGGCGGAATTGGTAGACGCACTAGCTTCAGGTGCTAGCGGGGCGACCCGTGGAGGTTCGAGTCCTCTCCCGGGCACCATCCTGTCTTGAACGAACCCGCCGCGAGGCGGGTTTTTCGTTTACCGGGCTGTCGCATTGCCGGAACTGTCCGAGGTGCGTTTTTGCCGTCGCTGCGCGACCGGCCCTCATGTTCTCGACATCACGAAACGCACGCCCGAGCTTTCATCCAGTCCAGCAGATCACGCCGGGAGTCCACCACTGCGACAATGTGCACGCTCCGCGCCTCGATCCGATAAATGATGCGCGAGGGCGATTCGATCAACTCGCGGAAGCAGCGCTCACCGACCCGTCGCGGATGTCCGGTTCGCCGCGCGCGACGATGCCCAGCACGACCGCGGCCGTTCTGCGTCAACACGATCGGTGGTTGTTTTCTGCAAGCGCTCGATCCAGGTACTGGCGTCGTTCTTGAACTCGGTCAGGCTGATGATATCCGGCTCGCCATGGCAAACTCCCTGGTCTGAATTCGGTCCGATCATACCTTTGTCGCAACCGAATCCGGCGGCCCCTTGAGTTCCAGCATGTTGCCTTCGGGATCGAAGAGATACAGCGACGGCCCCTCGCCTTCGGCGCCATAACGCGAGCAGTGGTCACCGATCTGCGCAGCGTGCGCGGTCAGGTACGCGCGGATCGCATCGACATCGAAGCCCTCGACGCGCAGGCACAGGTGATCCATGTCGTGTCCTTGCGCACCCGGCGCGGCGCCGCCGATGCGGCCGAGCTTGCCATCGACAGCGACCAGGTCGATCAGCGACTGTCCGGCGCGCAGCTGGACCAG
>JBIODY010000290.1:0-3270 GCA_044445505.1 Lysobacterales bacterium | reverse complement strand
GACGAAGCTCGCGGCGGTCAGATCCTGTGGCGGCTCGATCAACTCGCCGTAGTTGCGCGTGGCTTGCGGGTGCCAGCCGATCGAATGCAGCGCGATCGCCGCGAGCAGCGGCGCGGCGAACAGCAACGCGAGCAGGATCAGCCCGAGGCGATTGCGCTTGTCCCGGGTCATCGGTCTTCCTTCTTGGCGCTCGCGTGCAGCAGGACGAACAGGCCCACCGCGAGCAGCCCGAACATGAACCAGGTGAATGCATAACCGTAGTGGCGTGCCGGCGGAAACACGGTAGGCTGCCACTCGCGCACGAACGCACTGCGCGGGGCATCCTCGTTTCTGGGCATCAGCAGCAGCACGCGCGGATCGAGCTTGCGGCCGAGATCCGCCTCGATCTCGTGCAGATCGAGATAGATGCTGGTCTTCGGCCAGGTCGTCTGACGCGGCAGCGGATTGCCGCCGAGACGCAGTCCGGTTCCCGGCGCGGGCGCGTACAGTGCGATCAGCGCCTGCTCGCCCGATGGCGGCAGCGGAATCGCCGGTGGCTCGCCGCGCGCATCGCGGGCGAGAAACCCGCGGTTCGCGAGCAGCGCCGCACTGCCGTCGTCCGGCTCGAACACGTCGAAGACCATGACCCCGGCGTGGCCATCGCGCACCTGGTTGTCGAGTACATAGGCGTGGCCGGGATCGTAGTGTCCGCGCAGCCGGACCTGCGGGTAGCGTAGCGCCCCGGCTTCACGACGCGCCTCGTCGAGTGCGATCGGAGCCTGTGTGGCGGCGCCCGCGAATGCCGCGAACAAGGCTTCCTTCTCGTGTGCCCGGCGGATCTGCCATGCACCGAGCCAGCTGAACAGCGCGACGCCCGCGAGCGTCAGCGCGATCGCGAAAACGCCCGGCCTGCGCCAGCGCCTAGCCACGATGGCGAAACGATATAATCGCCGCCGCTGCCGGCAGGCCGCGCCGACGGGAATGATTGCACATGCTCAGCACGGTTCTGGTCCTGATTTTCTTCGCCGCGATCGTCTACAACCTCGGCGCGGGCCTGTATTTCATGATGACCGACAAGGGCGAAAGCGATCGCACGCTGAAGGCGCTGACGCGCCGCATCGCGCTCTCGGTCGCGCTGATCCTGCTGGTCATCCTCGGCATCTGGACCGGACTGATCCGGCCGCACGGGGTCGGTGGGTGAAGGGCGACGGGTGAGGGACTACCGAAAACCGTCTTTCGCTAATCCCTAGCCCCTGCCTCAAAGCACATACACGAACAGGAACAACCCGAGCCAGACCACGTCGACGAAATGCCAGTACCAGGCGACCGCTTCGAATCCGAAGTGGTGGTCCTTGCTGAAATGGCCTTTCGCGCAGCGCAACCAGATCACCGTCAGCATGATCGCGCCGAGCGTCACATGCAGTCCGTGGAATCCGGTCAGCATGAAGAACGTCGAGCCGTAGACGCCACTGCCCAGGGTCAGGTTCAATTTCGTGTATGCCTCGGCATATTCGTGCGCCTGGAAGCCGAGGAAGACCGCGCCGAGCACGACCGTCGCCGCGAGGAAGATCAGCAGCTGGCGGCGATGGCCGGCACGCAACGCATGGTGCGCGATCGTGATCGTGACGCCCGACGACAACAGCAGCAGGGTGTTGAGCAGCGGAATGCCCCACGCAGACATCGTCGAGAACGCGCCGCCGACTGCGCCGGGGCCATTGGTCGGCCATGCCGGCGAGAAATGCGGCCACAGGAAATAATTCGTCAATGCGCCGTGCCCGGCGCCGCCGAGCCACGGCACCGAATAGTTGCGCGCGTAGAACAGCGCGCCGAAGAACGCGCCGAAGAACATCACTTCCGAGAAGATGAACCACATCATTCCCATGCGGAACGAGACGTCCACCTGCCTGTTGTAGGTACCGCTCAACGATTCGCGGATCACGGTGCCGAACCAGCCGAACAGCATGATCAGCAGCAGGGCGACGCCGATCGCCATGACCGGCTTGCCGATGCTGGCCTCGTTCAGCCACAGCCCCGCGCCACCGACCGTGCCGAGCAGGCCGAACGAGCCGATGATCGGCCAGTGGCTGCCGTGGGGAATGTAGTAAGCACCTTGTGTTTGCGCCATGGCGGCCGGTTCCGATTCGTTGTCGTCGCAAGACTGGGCATCCTGCCACGGCTTGCAAGCAAACGGTCGCGGCAAAGCCGCGCCACCTTCGTCACGGCACCCGCTTGCGCGCGTGCCGCGTCGGCACATCCATGTGCCGGAATTCATCGTGTGTTGCTACTCAGCCCGCCGTCGGCGACGGCGACCCGGTTTCGGAAAGACGCGCGGTGGCGACGTCATTCGCGTAAAAAGTGTACGACAGCGTCAACTCGCGCACATCGCGCGGCAGGCGCGGATCGACGAAGAAGCGCACCGGCATGCGCCGCGATTCGCCGGCCTTGAGCATCTGTTCGGTGAAGCAGAAGCACTCGGTCTTGGTGAAATACAGCGAAGCGTTGCTTGGCGCGATGCTCGGCACGGCGTTGCCGACGATCGCCTCGCCACCCGCGTTGCTCGCGTCGAACCAGGCCTCGGTCAGCTTGCCCGGATGCACCTCGATGCTCGTCACCTCGGGCGCGAAAGTCCATGGCAGCTTGCTGTTGACGCTGGCGACGAACTGCACCGTCACGCTGCGGCTGGTGTCCTCGACGAGGCCGGCGATCGCGCTCTGATCGGCCGCGCCCTCGGCGAGTTTGATGCCGAGCACGTGTTCGCAGACGATCCGGTACACCGGCACCATCGCAAAACCGAACAGGAACGCACCCGCGCAGACGATTGCGGCGGCCTTCAGAACGCCCAAATT
The DNA here is from genome assembly GCA_044445505.1 of Lysobacterales bacterium. GTDB lineage: Bacteria > Pseudomonadota > Gammaproteobacteria > Xanthomonadales > Rhodanobacteraceae > Dokdonella_A. The sequence continues at coordinate 445 of JBIODY010000290.1, read as the reverse complement.
GCGCTGGCCGGTCTCGCTCATCGCAGCACGACTTCGAGTATCGCCGCCGCATAGATCACGAACGCGACCGCGCCGACGATCAACGCCGTACGCCGCGCTTTGGCGCGACGCACTGCGGAATTCGGATTTTCGACTTGTTGCATCATGACTAACGCAGGCGGGGGATAGCTCTTAGTTGAAAAGTGCGCCCATGGATGGGCGCTTCATCTCTGGCTCTGCGATCAAGGACGATCGCACAGACCATGAAAGTGCGGCCACGGATGGCCGCTTGTTCTCTTGATTTCGCGTTCAAGGACGAACGCACAAGTCAATGCGTTACGTCGCCATGGGCGAGCATGCCCGCCGTGATCACCGGCGGCGACGTGAACGTGTGGTACGGCGCCGGCGACGGCACCGTCCATTCCAGGCCGTGCGCGCCTTCCCAGACCTGCGCGGTTGCGCGGTT
>JBIODY010000289.1:0-3314 GCA_044445505.1 Lysobacterales bacterium | reverse complement strand
GGCGCATGGAACGCGCTGCTGCCCGACGACAACCCGTTCGTCGATCACGCATTCCTCGCCGGCCTCGAACGCCACGGCTGCATCGATGCGCGCACGGGTTGGCAACCGCACCACCTCGGCATCTACGACCAGGACCATCTTGTCGCCGCGGCACCGCTGTATCTGAAAGGCAATTCGCATGGCGAGTTCGTGTTCGACTGGAGCTGGGCCAGCGCCTACGCACAGCACGGGCTCGACTACTATCCGAAATTGCTGTGCGCAGTACCCTACTCGCCCGTCACCGGGCCGCGGCTGCTGGTCGGACGCGGAACGGATGCGAACCGGCTGCGCACCTTGCTGCTTGCTGCGATCCGCGCCGAAGCCGAACGCCTGCAGCTGTCGTCGGCGCATCTGAATTTCGCCACCGAAGCGGACACCGCTGCGTTCGTCGGCAACGACTGGATCGCGCGCTTCGACTGGCAGTTCCATTGGCGCAACCTGGCGCCCGGGCACGGCGGCTGGCGCGACTTCGGCGACTTCCTCGCCTCGCTGAACCACAAGAAGCGCAAGAACATCCGCCACGAACGCCAACGCGTCGCGAACGCCGGCGTCGCGTGCGAGATCCGCCACGGCGACGAACTCGACCACGCCGACTGGCGCGCATTGCATGGCTTCTATCTCTCGACCTTCGACGACAAGGGCAACTATCCGACGCTGACCCTCGATTTCTTCCACCATCTCGGCGCCGCCATGCCGGCACGCGTCGTCGCGGTGCTGTGCCGGCGCGGCAATGAACTGATCGCGGGTGCGCTGATGCTGCGCAGCTCGACGACGCTGTACGGCCGTTACTGGGGCTGCAGCGAGCACGTCGAAGGCCTGCATTTCGAGGCCTGCTACTACCAGGGCATCGCGTACTGCCTGCGCGAAGGTTTGCAGACGTTCGAGCCGGGCGCGCAAGGCGAACACAAGATCGCACGCGGTTTCCTGCCAACGAAGACGCATTCGTTCCACTGGATCGCCGATGCGCGTTTCCGCGCGGCGATCGCGAATGCGCTGGAACATGAGGCGCACATGCTCGACGGCTACCGCAATGAAGTCCTCGTGCATTCGCCGTATGCGGAGCGCGCATGACCCGCCTGCCGTTCCTCGATCCGGCCGATCCGGACACGTTCCCGCCGGTCGCCGCTGCGCTGGGCGAACCGGACGGCCTGCTCGCGGCCGGCGGCGACCTTTCGCCGGAACGCCTGCTCGCCGCGTATCGGTGCGGCATCTTTCCGTGGTATTCGGGCAACCAGCCGATCCTGTGGTGGTCGCCAGCCTCGCGCACGGTGTTCGACACCGCGAGCGTGCACGTGCCGCGTCGCCTCGCGCGCTGGTTGCGTGGTTGCGACTGGCAGATCCGCGCCGACAGCGCATTCGCCGATGTCATGCACGCTTGCGCGGCGCCGCGTGCGCACGAGCGCGGCACCTGGATCACCGACGACATGCTCGCCGCCTATCAACGCCTGCACGCGCTCGGTCACGCGCATTCGGTCGAAGCCTGGGACGGGGAACGTCTCGCAGGCGGCATCTACGGCGTCGCGATCGGTCGAATGTTCTACGGCGAATCGATGTTCAGTGCCGCGACGAACGGCTCGAAAGTCGCGTTGCTCGCGCTCTGCAAGGCGTTGCACGAGTGGGGTTTTCCGCTCCTCGACGCGCAGGTCGCGTCCGATCACCTGTTCACGCTCGGCGCATTCGAGATGCCGCGCGCGGCGTTTTGCGAACGGGTTGCGAGCTTGAGCGGGCAAGCCGGGATCGAGGGTTCCTGGCGCGATCGCTTTGCTGCGATCGAACCGAACAAGTTGGGCTGAGGCGGTGTGTCGCATGCAAGGCCGGCGCGCTGCGCAGCCTCCGGTTGTGCGTCCTCTGCCGTTGCCTTCTCCCCGGTATTCGTGGTTTTGCTTCCCGCGACCGCGCTAACGTGGCAGAATCGCGCGCCTTTCCTGGCCTCGCGGCCTCCAGCCCCAAGGGAACAATGTCCAAAGACGACGTCATCGAAATGGAAGGTTCGATCCTCGAGACGCTTCCGAACACGATGTTCCGCGTGAAGCTCGAGAACGGGCACGTGGTCACCGCGCACATATCCGGTCGCATGCGCAAGAACTACATCCGCATCCTGACCGGCGACAAGGTCAAGGTCGAGATGACTCCGTACGACCTGACCAAGGGCCGGATCACCTACAGAATGAAGTGACCTCGGGATGAGGTCACTCCGTGCAGCACATGGATGTACGCTGACACGGGTCCGGCTTTCACGTCCCAAGGCGCTGGATCCCGGCTTTCGCCGGAATGACGAACCAAGGAACCGATCGCCGTCCCTGGCTCACCCGGAATGATGCGCGCGAATGTCTCGTGAACATTCGCAACTACCGATCATTCGACGACCACCGCCGGCATCTTCTCCGCCGCCTCGGTCTCGACCGCGAGCTTGCCGTCCTTCACCGACAGCATGACCTTGCCGCCTTCGGCGAGCTTGCCGAACAGCAACTCGTCGGCGAGCAGGCGCTTGACGTTCTCCTGGATCACCCGCGCCATCGGGCGCGCGCCCATCTGCGGGTCGAAGCCGTGCTCGGCGAGCCAGCGCCGCGCCTCGGCATCCACGTGCAGGACGACGTGTTTTTCCTGCAGCTGCATCTCCAGCTCGATCAGGAACTTGTCGACGACGCGCAGGATGTGCTCGAAATCGAGCGCATTGAACTGCACGACCGCGTCGAGGCGATTGCGGAACTCCGGCGAGAAGTTGCGCTTCAGCGCCTCCATCGCATCGGTCTGATGGCTCTGCTCGATGAAGCCGATCGTGCGCCGCGCCGCCTGCTGCGCGCCGACGTTCGTGGTCATCACCACGATCACGTTCTTGAAGTTCGCCTCGCGGCCATTGGTGTCGGTCAGCGCGCCGCGATCCATGATCTGCAGCAGCACGTTGTAGACGTCCGGATGCGCCTTCTCGATCTCGTCGAGCAGCAACACGCTGTGCGGATGCTTGACGATCTGCTCGGTGAGCAGGCCGCCCTGGTCGAAACCGACATAGCCCGGCGGCGCGCCGATCAGGCGCGACACCGAATGCGCTTCCATGTACTCGGACATGTCGAAGCGCACCAGCTCGATGCCGAGCTGCAGCGCGAGCTGGCGCGTGACCTCGGTCTTGCCGACGCCCGTCGGGCCGGTCAGCAGGAAGCAGCCGATCGGCTTGGCCGGGTCGCCGAGCCCGGAGCGCGCCATCTTGATCGCGCTGGCAAGCTTGTCGATCGCCTCGTCCTGGCCGAACACGACCATCTTCAGGTTGCGGTCGAGGC
>JBIODY010000288.1:0-3316 GCA_044445505.1 Lysobacterales bacterium | reverse complement strand
CGGCGTGTTCGCGAAGTTCGGCGTGCGGCCGGATCAGATCGTCGACTACCTCGCGTTGATGGGCGACAGCGTCGACAACATCCCCGGGGTCGAGAAATGCGGACCGAAGACCGCGGCGAAGTGGCTGGCCGAATACGCCAGCCTCGATGGCGTGATCGCGAACGCGGACAAGGTCGGCGGCAAGATCGGCGAAAACCTGCGCAAGGCGCTGGCGCAGTTGCCGCTGTCGAAACAGCTCGCGACGATCAAGACCGATGTCGAGCTTGATCGCGGGCCGGCCGATTTGCAATTGCGGGCGCGCGATGTCGACGCCTTGCGCGCGCTGTACCGGCGTTACGAATTCAATGCGGCGTTCAAGGAATTGGACGCCGTCGAATCCACCGCAGGAGCGCACCCTGTGCGCGACAGTGCTTTGGAAACTGGATCAGGGCAACCCAGTACACCGTCCGGTCGCGCACAAAATGCGCTCCTACAAGATCCGCGACAGATCGATGTTGCGGCGGAACTTGTCGGGCCAGGCCTCTACGATCTCGTCACCACAACCGAACAACTCGACGCGTGGATCGAAAAATTGCGGGCCGCGCCGCTGATCGCGTTCGACACCGAGACAACTGCGCTCGATTCGATGCGCGCCGGCATCGTCGGCCTCTCGTTCGCGGTCGAACCGAAACGCGCCGCCTACATACCGCTCGCCCACGACGGGCCGGGCACGCCGCCGCAGTTGCCGATCGCGGTCGTGCTGGGCGCATTGAAGCCGGTGCTGGAGGACGCGGCGCGACCCAAGCTTGGCCAACACGCGAAGTACGACATCAACGTGCTGTCGAGCCACGGCATCGAGGTGCGCGGACTGGTCCACGACACGATGCTCGAATCCTACGTGTTGAACTCGACCGCGCGTCACGACATGGACGCGCTCGCCAAGCGCCATCTCGGGCTGGACACGATCCGCTACGAGGATGTCGCCGGCAAGGGCGCCAGGCAGATTCCGTTCTCGCAGGTCGACGTCGACAGCGCATGCCGCTACGCCGCCGAGGACGCCGACATCACCTTGCGCCTGCACCATGTGCTGTGGCCCAGGCTCGAAGCGGAGACAAGCCTGCGCAAGGTCTATGACGATATCGAGATGCCGCTCGTGCCGGTGCTCGCGCGCATGGAACAACGCGGCGTGCTGATCGACAGTGCCGCGCTGAAGCGGCAGAGCCACGAGTTGGCGAAGCGCATGCACGCGTTGAATGAGCACGCGCATGCGATCGCCGGGCGCAGTTTCAGTCTCGACTCGACCAGGCAGTTGCAGGCGATCCTGTTCGATGAACTGAAACTGCCGATCGTGGTGAAGACGCCGGGCGGGCAGCCGTCGACCAACGAGGAGGCGCTGGAAGCGATCGCCGATCAGCACGAACTGCCGCGCGTGATCCTCGACTACCGCAGTCTCGCCAAGTTGCGCTCGACCTACACCGAGAAACTTGGGCTTATCGTCAATCCGCGTACCGGCCGCGTGCACACGAGTTACGGTCAGGCGATCGCGGCGACCGGGCGCCTGTCGTCGTCGGATCCGAACCTGCAGAACATCCCGATCCGCACCGAGGAAGGCCGGCGCATCCGCCAGGCGTTCATCGCGCCGGCCGGCTGGAAGATCGTCGCGGCGGACTATTCGCAAATCGAGTTGCGCATCCTCGCGCACCTGTCCGGAGACGCCGGCTTGCTGGCCGCGTTCCACGGCGGCCAGGACGTGCACCGCGCGACCGCGGCCGAAGTGTTCGGCGTGCCGCAGGACATGGTCGACCCGAACCAGCGTCGCGCCGCGAAGACGATCAACTTCGGCCTGATGTACGGCATGAGTGCGTTCGGTCTTGCGCGCGCGCTCGGCATCGCGCGCGGCGAAGCGCAGGATTACATGGCGCGCTACTTCGCGCGCTATCCGGGAATTTCGACGTTCATGGAGGAGGTGCGCGAGCAGGCGCGCCGCGACGGCTACGTCGAAACCCTGTTCGGGCGCCGCGTGCACCTGGACTACATCCACTCGCGCAACGGCGCGCAGCGCGCCGGCGCCGAGCGCGCCGCGATCAACGCGCCGATGCAGGGCACCGCGGCCGACATCATCAAGCGCGCGATGATCGCGGTCGATGCGTGGTTGCTGGATCAGTCCGATGCGGCGCGCATGCTGATGCAGGTCCACGACGAACTCGTGTTCGAGGTGCGCGAGGCCGACGTCGAGCGGATCGTCGCCGGGGTGCGCGAACGCATGGCGGCTGCGGCCATACTCGATGTACCGCTGGTCGTCGATGTCGGCGTCGGCGCGAACTGGGACGAGGCGCATTGACGTGCTTTCCATTCGCCTGCGGCGAACGAAAGCGCGCGTAGGCCATTCGTCACTGCCTTTTTTGTGCATGAACGACCGATAAATGCGATCGAACCGACACTGGAAACTTTCTGACCGAATCCCGATCTACTTCACCGGGCGCACGCAACGGCGCCCTGGTTGGCTCACCTCCCTGAGTGCAACCCGAAGGCCGATCCCTCCCCAGATCGGTTTTCACCCGCCCCGAGGGCTCCCCCTGGCCCTCGGGGCATCTTTTTCAGGTCGTCAGACGAATTTACACTGGGCGCCACGCAGCGCGGCGAGCACGGCCGTGCGCGGCAGCTTGCCGGTCTCGTTGCGTGGCAGCGCTGCTACGCGGCGCAAGGGTCGGGGCAGGAACGCCAGATCCATAGCGCCGCGCAGCTCGGCGAGGAGATCCGCTTCGCGGCGCTCCGGCGCCACGACCAACGCCGCGATCCTCTGGACGCCCATGCCGTCTTCGGCGTCGAGCTGGATCACGATCGCGTCCTCGACGCCCCGCAGCGCGAGCACGCGCCGGGTCAGGTCCGCGAGCGAGGCGCGTTTGCCGGCGATCTCGACCTGGTCCGCGTGCCGCCCGCGCAGGCGGAAACGATGCGCCGGCAGCAGCTCCACGATGTCCTGCAGGACGACCGGTTGGTCGAACCAGGGCGCATCGACCAGGGTGCCGTCGGGCTGCGGTTGCAGTTGCACACCCGCATGCAGACGCCAATCCATTTCCTGCGCGGCGCGCCGCTGCGCAATCACGCAGGTTTCGGTCGAACCGAAGAATTCGAGCAATGGCGCGCCGTAGCGCGCCTCGGACTCGGCTGCGAGTTGCTGCGGCAGCGGCGCGGGTGCCGAGGTGATCGCAGCGAGTTTCGGCAGCGGCACGGGATCGCGCAGCAATGCGCGCAGATGCACCGGCGTGGTCACCAGCACCCGCGGCTCGGGCACCTCGGCGAGCGCCGCGGCAACATCGGCAGGGAACAGCGGGCG
>JBIODY010000287.1:0-3318 GCA_044445505.1 Lysobacterales bacterium | reverse complement strand
GGGCCAGTGACCTGGGTGAAACCGGCACTGGTCGCCGAAGTGAACTTCCAGAGCTGGACCGAGGACGGTTCGCTGCGCGCGCCGATTTTCCTGCGACTGCGCGACGACATCGATCCGAAGACCGTGCATCGTGTCGAGCCGACCGTAACTTCAAGCTCGTCATCCCGGCGAACGCCGGGATCCAGTGTCTTTGCTTCAACGTCGCTGGATCCTGGCGTTCGCCGGGATGACGAGCGAAAGGAAAAGAACAGAACCCATTCCGGATCGCACGAGATCGACGACGTCCTCACGCAACTCGAAAGCACGAGGAACGGTTTCGATCTCGCCGTCGGCGCACAACACATCCGCCTCACTCATCTGGACCGCATCTACTGGCCCGCTGACGACACGTTGCGACAACCGGCGCTGACCAAGCGCGATCTGCTGCGCTATCTCGCCCAGGTCTCGGCACTCATGCTGCCGCATCTCGCCGACCGTCCGCTGACGATGATCCGCATGCCCGACGGCATCCACGGCCAGCGCTTCTTCCAGAAACACTGGACGCAGGAACGTCCCGACTTCGTCGACACCGTGACCGTGTTTTCCGAGCACAAGGACGAGCAGCACGAATATCTGCTGTGCAACAACCTGCCGACCCTGCTGTGGCTCGCGCAGTCCGGCACGCTGGAATTCCACGTCTGGCATTCGCGCGCCAGGCCCGGCCCCGATGCGAAATCGAAATCGACCGATTACTCCAGTTCACTCCAGGCGCTCGAAGCCTCGGTGTTGAACTATCCCGACTACATCGTCTTCGACATCGATCCCTACATCTATTCCGGCAAGGAAGCCAAGGGCGCCGAACCCGAGCTCAACACGGTCGCGTTCGGAAAGGGCAAGGAGATCGCGTTCGCGTTGCGCGAACTGCTGCAGGGCATGCAGCTCGAACCGATCGTGAAGACCTCGGGCAAGACCGGCCTGCACGTGTTCGTGCCGATCAAGCGCACGCTGGATTTCGACGCTGCCCGGCATGTATCGGAACTGGTCAGTCGCCACCTGATGCGCCTGCATCCGAAGGACATCACGATGGAATGGAGCGTACCCAAACGCACCGGCAAGATCTTCATGGACCACAACATGAACGTGCGCGGCAAGACCCTGAACGTGGCCTATTCCCCGCGCGGCGAGCCGGGCGCGCCGGTGTCGATGCCGCTGACCTGGGAGGAACTGGCCGCGGCGCATCCACTCGACTTTCGCCTCACGAATGTGATAAAGCAGCTCTCCCGCACGGGCGATCGCTGGAGCGACGCCCTCAAACGCAAGCAGGATCTGGCGCGAGCCCTGACAGGACGTTGAAAACACCTGTCTGCGATGCACGGATGCATCGCACGTGAATCGATCGCGCAAGCGATTGATTCACGGAGCCGAGTTCGGACCTGCGCCGAACTCGGCGAGGCTGATTCAATCCAGGATGGATTTAATCAGCCTATCCAGAAAACAGCGGCAAGGCCTGAGCATAACGTCGGAGGTCCGTCATGGCTGCACGTTCGATCGCGTCGTTGACCGTTTCATTCGGCCTCGTGGCCATTCCGGTGAAGCTCTACTCGGCCACCGAAGCGAGCCACACGATTTCCTTCAACCTGCTGCACAAGGCTTGCGGTTCGCGCGTCAAGCAGCAGTACTTCTGTGCGCGCGAGAACATCCCGATCGCGCGCGAGGACATGGTCAAGGGCTACGAGTTCGCCAAGGACCAGTACGTGATGTTCACGCCGGAGGAACTGAAGGCGATGGAGGAGGCCGGCACGCACAGCGCCGACATCGTCGAATTCGTGCCGATCTCCGCGATCGACCCGGTGTATTTCGACAAGGCGTACTACCTCGCGCCCGACAAGGGCGGCGCGAAACCCTATGCGTTGTTCGCGAAGGCGCTGCGCAGCTCCAAGCGCTGCGCGATCGGCCACTGGGCCACGCGCGGCAAGCAGTACATCGTGATGATCCGGCCGGTCGAGGATGGCCTGGTCATGCAGCAACTGCTGTATGCGAACGAGGTGCGGCCGATCAGCGAAATCGACATCCCGACGATGGACGTGAAGGAGGCCGAACTCAAACTCGCCCAGCAGCTGATCGACCAGCAGAGCTCCAGCACGTTCGACCCCGGCGCCTACAAGGACGAGGTGACCGCACGGATCGAAGCAGCGGTGCAGAAGAAGGTCGAAGGCGAGCAGATCACGATGGCCGAAGCGCCGCAAGGCGGCGCGCAGATCATCGACCTGATGGAAGCGCTGCGCGCGAGCCTGGAAAAGAAAGGCGCGGCGAAAGCGCCCGCAGGCAAGGCGGTGGCCGGAACCAAACCCGCGCGCAAGCCCGCGAAACAGGCGGCGCAGGCCGGGGAAGCCGAGCCTGCCAGGCGCAAGGGCATGAAGCGCGGGAAGTAGGCTGTCGATGCATCCGTATGGCGCACGCGACGTCGAAAAGCTGCTTCGCCTTCCCCGCAGTACGATCCGCTCGCTGATCGCGGCGGGCTTTGTCATGCCTGCGCGCGGGCCGCGCAATGCGTGGCGCTTCTCGTTCCACGACCTGATCGTGCTGCGTACCGCGCAGGCGCTGTCGGTCGCGAACGTGCCGCACCGCCGCATCCTGCGCGCGCTCCGGCAACTGCGCCGCCACCTGCCCGACGCGATGCCGCTGGCGGGGCTCAGCATCGGCGCGATCGCGGACCAGGTCGTCGTGCGCGAGGGCGCCAATCGCTGGCAGGTCGACTCAGGGCAATACGTGCTCGCGTTCGAGGGCAACCCGGCGCGCGGTTCGCTGCGCGTGATCGAAGCGCCGCCCGCGGCCGCACCGGCGAGCAACGAGGCGCACGCCGACGGCGTCGCGCTGGAAAGCACCGACCATGAGGGCGCCTTGCGCGCGTACGAGCGCGCGATCGCCGCCGATCCGGCGCGCGCCGATGCGCGCATCAACCGCGGCCGCCTGCTGCACGAGCTCGGCCGCCACGACGAAGCCGCGCGCACCTACCACGACGCAATCGGCAGCGGGATCCGCGACGCGCTGCTGTTCTACAACCTCGGCGTGCTGCTCGACGACATGCAGCGCAAGCGCGAAGCGGCGCGCGCCTACGAAGCCGCGCTGCGCGAGGATCCGCAGATGGCCGACTGCCACTACAACCTGGCGCTGCTGTGCGAGGAACTGGGCCAGCCGCGCGAGGCGATACGGCATATGGCGCAGTATCGAAGGTTGGTTGGCGTGCGGGACGAATAGCTGCCACCCAGACTCGCGCTGCGATCCCGGAAGTTGCCGTCAGCCGCTCACGACAATCCGGTCGCGCCCCTGCTGCTTGGC
>JBIODY010000286.1:0-3356 GCA_044445505.1 Lysobacterales bacterium | reverse complement strand
GAACGTGCAGATGGTCAAGCCGTCGGCCGCCGTTCCGGAAACGAGCCTGGCGACGCGCTCGCGCATCTCGCGCGCAGCCTTGTTCGTGAACGTGATCGCGGCGATCTTCCCGGCCGGCATGCCGCGGTGCCTGATCAGGTGCGCGATCTTCTCGGTGATCACGCGCGTCTTGCCGGACCCCGCACCGGCGAGCACGAGCAGGGGCCCGTCGCAATACTCGACGGCGGCGCGTTGTTGGGGGTTGAGCATTGAGAGCGGAGGCGAGGGGCGAGGGGTTAGGGTTACGGTGTGCAGTTGAAGTACAGTGCAGCCCGGTGATTTTCAGAACAAGAAAGTATTTCAACACATGCCCGAACTCGGTGCGCGATTTCCGCACCCTCGCCTGGTCCCTCACCTCTCATCCCTGGCCCCTAGCTCCTAGCCCCTGCTCCTCAATGGCCAAACTGTATTTCTATTACTCGGCAATGAATGCCGGCAAGACCACGACGCTGCTGCAGAGCGCGTACAACTATTCCGAGCGCGGCCTGCGCACCTTGATCCTGACCCCGCAGCTCGATACACGCGCGGGAAAGCTGCCCCCTTCCGGCCCTGCGGGCCACCTTCCCTCGCACGCAGGGGAAGAAAACAAGGCGCAGCCTGCGGCCGTCGATCCCGACATGGGTGTGGTCGCGTCGCGCATCGGCCTGCGTGCGGACGCGCGGCGCTTCGCGCACGAGGATGACCTGCTCGGCATCGTGCAGACGGACATTTCGACCAATGGCAAACTCGATTGCGTGCTCGTCGACGAGGCGCAATTCCTGAGCAAGGCGCAAGCCTGGCAGCTCAGCGATGTCGTCGACGTGCTCGGCATTCCGGTGCTCGCCTACGGCCTGCGCACGGATTTCCGCGGCGAGCCGTTCGAAGGCAGCCAGTATCTGCTGGCCTGGGCCGACAACCTGATCGAGATCAAGACGATCTGCCACAGCGGCAAGAAGGCGACGATGGTGGTGCGCGTCGACGGACAGGGCCGCGCGGTGACCGACGGTCCGCAGGTTGAGATCGGCGGCAACGAACGCTATGTCTCGGTCAGCCGCGCCGAGTTCAAGAAGATCATGTCCGGTGCAGGCCGCGTCGAACTGCAGCAACCGGTGCTGCCGCTCGGTACCCACTAGGCACGCGGATCAAGCGCGGTGCGCCCGGTCTGTGCGCGAGCCGCCCCGGTTCGCGAAATCCATGATGAATCCAGCTGCAAAGGAAATCCGGCATGAGTGAGGCGATGTGGCCACGGCCGCAATGGCAGGATAGCGGCGAGCCGGCGTTCCTGCTCTGGTTCGTGTTCGGTGACTTCGAGCCGGATTTCCACATCGACGCGCCGCGCTATCGCACGCGCGGCACGCCGCCCGGCATCGAGGTCGTGCGTTATGTGAACCGCGAGCTGGAAAAATGGGATGGCTATCCGCTCGCCGGAACGCTGGGCCGATTGCTGTGGGACGAGAATGCACAGCTGTTCGAGCGCGCCAGGAAGGCCGGTGAATGCGTGATGCTGCGCGGCAGCCTCGCCGACCAGGCCGATCTCGATGCGCTGCGCGATCTCGTCGGCACGATCACTGCGCTGACCGATATCGGTGGCATCGCGGTCGTCGACCCGCAGATCCTGTCGATGTTCGATGCGAACGAGTGGCGCCGCCGCTTCTTCGCGCACGATTCCTTCAGCGCGCGCGCCCACGTGCTGATCCTGTGCAACGAAGACGACCGCAACGCCGGTCGACTGCATGTGCACACGCGCGGCCTGCGCAAGTTCGCGCGCCCGGATATCAGCATCCGCAACGTGCCGCCCGCGGCCGCCGGCGTCGCCGGCGAACTCGCCGAACGCTTCGTCGATTTCCAGACATCGGGCGGCGTGATCGAAGACGGTTATACGGTCGAGATTGAAGGTGCGCCGAAGGGACTGCCGATGCGCCACGCCGGTGCGCTCGACGATCCGGAGTTCAACAACCGTCATCTGGCGTTGCGCTGGCCCGGTTGATACGCGCGATTCCAGGTCGTCACGGTCGAGACCGCAAAGAAGGTCGCGATCGAGAGGTTGATCGAGCCGCCGACCAGGATCGCGCCCACCGGCGAAGGTGCGCTGCTCGCAAACGACGAAACCGCGATCAGGACCGCCGGATTGGCGATGGTCGTCCAGCGCGGGTACCAGGTCTTGCCGAGCAGGACCAAGGCGGCGAGCAGCAGCGCGCCGATGTAACCCGGTATCTCGCCGAGCGTATCCGCGAGCGACCAGTACGATCGGATCGCGGTGAGCAGGTCCGCGCACGGCGGCCCCTGACCCGCGCAATACTTGAGCGCGAAGCCATTGCTCGCCCACAGCGTGTGGATCGCACTGCCGGCGACCATCAGCACGAAGAATGCCGCGAACATCACGCGTCCGGCAGTTGCCGCATCGGGTCGAACGTTCCGGTACACGTGCCAGAAGCCGACGATGCACATGCACGCGGCCACGGGCCCGAGCAGGCCGCCCACGACCAGTCGTTCCGGCGACGCCTGTTGCACGGTTGCGAGCATGCCCGCGGCGAAGCCCCTACCCGGCCCGAAGTAACCGTAGAACAGCATGTCGCCGGCAAAGAACAGCAGTGCTCCGGCCAGGCCGGCGAGTCCGCTCAGCCGATGCATGCCGATCGCGTTCACGGAAACTTCTGGGCTGCCGAGGCCACCGGGAGCGGGCCCCCGGCGCCCGTCACTCCAGCCGCTTGCCGGGCTTCGATGGAGCGGTCGCCCAACGCCGCGGTGAGCAACGGGATCAGCATCACGATCGCGATGTCGGTGTAGTCGCTGTGCGTGAACCAGCCAAGCCCGATACCACCGAGCATGGCGGTGACCGGTTGCGCGCTGATCGAAAACGGGATGCCGATATACGCGACGCCGAAGACCGCCCACCACACGACGAAGGCCGTGATCGCGGACGATGCGTGACGGCGCACGGCCGGCACCGCTCGACGGGCGATCACGCCGAGCAGCACGTCGCAATTGGCGCGACCCCGTTCACCAGCGCGAGCGCTCCCGTCAAGGCGGTCGCCGCGGCCTCCGGCGTGACCCCTGCCGAGCGCATCCACGCGGCATCGTCGCGACATGCGGAACGGGCTCGCCGTCAGGCGAGCGCCATCCGCTACCGCTCCAGCCAATGACGATCCGTCCGGCGCGGCCAGTGCCGCAAGTAACCGGGCGGGATGCCGGATCCTCAAGGAACCTCCGAACAGGCCGTCATCCCGGCGAAGGCCGGGATCAAGCGCCTTTGTAACGCGTTGACAACACTGGATTCCGGCTTTCGCCGGAATGACGGGCTTTGACTTGTTCAGACCTTCCTTAGCGCTGGCAACGCG
>JBIODY010000285.1:0-3367 GCA_044445505.1 Lysobacterales bacterium | reverse complement strand
CGGCGCTGCCGAGATCGAACAACTGCGCAGCACCGGCACGCGTTCGCGCGCGGACCGGCAAGGCAAATCCCTGCTTGCGCTGGCCGATGCGAGCGCGCGTGGCGCCGGCCTCGAAAGCGCGCTGAAGCGCGTCGAGCCGGTTGGCGCGCGCAGCGTGCGGGTCAGTTTCGAGGCCGCGAACTTCGATGCGCTGGTGCAATGGATCGAGGGGCTGTCGATGAGCTATGGCGTCGAAGCGAACGACCTGTCCACCGATCGCGCCGACGGCATCGGCCTCGTCAATGCGCGCGTGACCTTGCAGGACGCACCATGACCGGTCCGCACGCTTCGCCGAACGTCGCGTCAATGGGTCCATCGCCGGGTGGTACCAACAAGATGATGCGATTCCTGAAAACCCTGCTTGCCTTGTGCGTGCTCGCGCTGATCGTCGCCGGCATCTTCCTGTGGACGCTGCCGGCCGACGTCGGTTACCGCTATGGGGCCAAGTATCTCGGTCCGGTCGCCTTGAGCGGCCTGCGCGGCACGATCTGGAACGGTCATGCCGATGGGGTCAGTGTGTTCGGGCGCGACCTCGGCGAACTCGACTGGCATGTGCGCAAGAGCGCGCTGCTGCGCGGCCGGTATGCCGCCGAACTGCGCGTCCAGGGCGCCGGCGTCGACGTGGCGGGTACCCTGACGCGCGACGCCGATGGCACCGTCGCGGCGCGCGACCTGCGCTTCAGCATGCCGGCGGCGCTGCTCGCGCCGGCGCTCGATATCGGCGCGTTGTCCCTGCTCGGCACGATCAGCGGCGTGGTTACCCGGGCGACGCTCGCGAACGCGTTGCTGAGCGACGCGAGCGGCACCGCGCGCTGGAGCGATGCCGGCGTGTCGGGTCAGGCCGAGGCGCGCTTCTCCGACATCCTCGCCGAATTCGCGTCGCAGCCGGATGGCAGCATCGCCGGCGCCGTGCACGACGACGGCAAGGGCGATCTCGCCGTCGACGGCACATTCAACGCGCGCTTCGGTGCGTTCGATGCGCAGGCCAGCTTGCGCGCGCGCAACGGCAACGCGCAAGTCGCCGACAGCCTGCGCTATGTCGGCGAGCTGCAGCCGGACGGTTCGTCGCGGTTGCTCGTGCACGGGCAGATGCTGAAGGTGTTTTGAACGCACCGCCGACACCCGCGTTGCTCGCCGCGGCGCTCGCCGCGGCGCAGCGCGCGGCCGATGCTGCGGAGGCGCTGATCCGGCCGCGCTATCGTGCGCAGGATTTCAGCGTCGAAACCAAGGCCGATGCGACGCCGGTCACCGCGGTCGATCGCGACGCCGAAGCGGCGATCAAGCGCGTGCTGCGCGAGGCGTTTCCCGATCATGCGTTCTTCGGCGAGGAGGAAGGTCGCGAAGGGAGCGGCGATTTCCTCTGGCTGATCGATCCGATCGACGGTACCAAGGCGTTCGTTCGCGGTTATCCGATGTTCTCGACGCAGATCGCGCTGATGCATCTCGGCGAACTCGTGCTCGGCGTGTCGGCTGCCGGTGAATACGGCGAACGCTGCTGGGCGCTGCGCGGCGGCGGCGCCTTCCTGGCAAGCGCGAGCCTGGGCGGCAGGCCGATCCGCGTCTCTGCGGCAGACGGATTCGGGCCACGCACCGCGATCTCGACCGGCAACCTGAAATCGCTGGCGGCATCGAACGTGCGCTGGAATGCGCTCGCCGATCTCGTGCGTCGCGTCGGACGCATCCGCGGCTATGGCGACTTCCTGCATTACCACCTGCTCGCACGCGGCGCGATCGATCTGGTCATCGAGTCCGACCTGAATATCCTCGACATAGCCGCGCTGGTCGTGATCGTGCGCGAGGCCGGCGGCGTGTTCACCGACCTCGATGGGCGTGCGATCGGACTCGATACGCGCAGCGCGCTGGCCGGCACGCCGAGGTTGCATGCGCAGGCGCTCGCCGCATTCGCGAGTCCCACAGGGAACCTGTAGCAGCGGCCGTAGGGTGGGCCTCGGCCCACCGCCGCGCGTCAAGCTGACTACCGGTGGGCTGAAGCGCACCCTGCACGTTGCACGAACGCTGCTCGCGTACAATTCGCGCATGCACAAACCTCCCGCCATCCACGCGACCCGCGCGATCGACAAGAGCCGGTTCCTGCGCGCCGAGGAAGTCGATCTCGAATTCTCGAATGGCGAACGGCGCACCTTCGAGCGCCTGAAGAGTTCCGGTCTCGGCGCGGTCATCATCGTGCCGATGCAGGATGCGGACACCGTGCTGCTGGTGCGCGAGTACGCGGTCGGCGTCGACCGCTACGAGCTGGGGCTGGCCAAGGGCCGGCTCGATCGCGACGAAACCGCGGAGCAGGGCGCGGATCGCGAACTCAAGGAGGAGATCGGGTTCGGCGCGCGCGACCTGCACATCCTCGGCACGTTGTCGGTGTCGCCGGCCTACATGACCGCGATGACGCATGTCGTGCTTGCGCGCGAGCTGTATCCGGCGCGGCTCGATGGCGACGAACCCGAGCCGCTGCAGGTCGTGCCGTGGAAATTGTCCGAGCTGCACCTGCTGCTGCAGCAGCCGGACGTGACCGACGGGCGCTCGATCGCCGCATTGTTCATCGCGCGCGAATATCTCGCCGGGCGCTTCCGGCCGCAGCCATGAGCGATCTCGAAAGTCTGGTGCGCGCGGCGGGTGTGATCGCGCAACGCGCAGCCGCGGCGATCCTCGATGTCTACGAATCCGATTTCGCGGTCGAGCAGAAGGACGATCGCTCGCCATTGACCGCGGCCGACCTCGCCGCACATCGCGTCATCGTCACCGCGCTCGATGGATTGACGCCGCGATGGCCGGTGTTGTCCGAGGAGTCGGCCGGGATCGCCTGGCGCGAACGCGCGCGCTGGACGCGCTATTGGCTGGTCGATCCGCTCGACGGCACGCGCGAATTCGTCAAGCGCAACGGAGAATTCACCGTCAACATCGCGCTCATCGACGACCACAAGCCGGTGCTCGGCGTCGTGCAGACACCGGTCAGCGGCGAACTTGCCTGCGCCTGGGAAGGCGGCGGCGCGTGGCTTGCGGATACGCCCGGTACCAAGGCGACGCGCATCGGCACGCGCCGGCGCGCGTCGCCGCTCACCGTCGCCGGCAGCCGTTCGCACGCATCCGGACATGAGACCAGCCTGCTCGCGCGACTCGGCGCCTGCGCGAAGATGCCGCTCGGCTCGTCGCTGAAGTTCGTGCGCATCGCGGCCGCCGAGGCAGATCTCTATCTGCGTCTCGGTCCGACCTCCGAATGGGATACCGCGGCCGGGCAATGCGTGCTCGAGCAGGCCGGCGGCGCGGTGCTCGATTTCGATGGCCGACCCTTGCGTTACAACACGCGCGACTCGCT
>JBIODY010000284.1:0-3370 GCA_044445505.1 Lysobacterales bacterium | reverse complement strand
TACCAGATCATCACCTGGGTCACGCCGGAAGGCGGCAGCGGACCGAATTACCAGAACCTGTGAGCCGCACTCGTCATCGTGATCGTTGTCGCCGCAGCGATCCGCACCCGTTCGATGCGTTCCGCGTTGACGCTGGCCCGACCGCGGCGTAGCGTGCACGATCTCGACGTTTCCCATCTTCACGGCCGTTCCAAGCGCGGCCGGAGAGTGCCGGCGCTCCCCGACCGCTCCCCTCGAGCCGGAACATCGGGCGCGTGTGCGCCAAAGGGAGAGCGTCATGCAACGTTTGATCCGTGGATTCGTGTTTGCGGGCCTGCTCGTGGCCGTCGCAATGATGGCCGGCGAGCCGCGCAGCGCGGCGGCGACCGAGCCGGGCACCCATCTCATCGGCATCTATCGCATCGCGCCCGGCAAGCACGCCGAGTTCCTGAAATGGCAGGCGGCACGGGATGCGATCGACAAGCAAGCCGGCGTGCCGCAGGGACAATGGTATGCGCACACCGACGGCGCTTCCTGGGACTACCTCTCGGTGACGCCGGTGCTGTCGGAAGCGCAGCAGAAAAAAGTCGATGACGCGGCCCGTGCCAAGGGCCTGACGAACGGCTTCAAGGCCAGTCTCGAGTTCCGCGAGTTCATCGCCTCGCACACCGACACCTATGCGGTCGGGCCGATGACGGCCACCGAACTGTCGGCGATGGCGAGCGGTCAGTAGGCTCGGCCGAACGTTTGCGGAGCGGGCGACGATGCGCCTGCTCCGCTGCTTCGCGATCGATGTCAAACCGGCGGCGCGCGATGGATGAGCGCGCGACCAACGGTGTTTCAATTCTGGATTGCATGGGTATAGTCCGGTCTTCCAGCGGAGACCCCATGCACGCTCCGGCCAGCCCGCCCGTCCCTGCGTACGCTGCGCCGCGCTTTGCGGTTCTGGCTGGCGTCGGACTCATCCTCGTCGCGTTGCTCGGGTTCGCGCATGTACCGTATCCGTTCGATGTCGACCAGGGTCTTTTCACCTACTACGCGCGAGCGATGGCCCACGGCGCGCGCCTGTACATCGATTTCTGGGACCTGAAGCAGCCGGGTATCTACTGGTACTACGAGATCGCAGGCTCGCTGCTCGGCTTCAACGAGATCGGCATTCACTCGTTCGATCTGGTCTGGATGCTGGTCCTCGCTGGAGTGCTGTTGTGGATCGCTGCACGCGAGTTTTCGGTTCCACTGCTGGCTGCCCTGGCGCCGCTGATCTGTCTCGGCCCGTTCTACGCGAAGGCCGAGCCGATCCACCTGGCCCAGGTCGAAGGCGTCGTCGGCTTGCCGATCGCAGTGGTGCTTGCGTTGCTGCTCGATACCTCGACGGATTCGACGCGGCATGCATTCCGCTTCGCGGCGACAGGCGCGCTGCTCGTGGTGGTGGCGGCGTTCAAGCTCATCCTGGTGCCGATTCCCGCCGCGATGATCGCGCTCGTGCTGCTGCAAGACTGGCGGACCCGGCGCGTGCCGTTTCGCGACGTCCTGCGGCATGGTGCGCTGCCGGTCGTCGTCGGCGCTGCCGGCGCCGCGGCGGTACTTGCGATCTGGCTATGGCACGCGGGAATCCTCGAACAGACGCTTTGGGTCGCATTCACGTATCCGCCGCTGGCGATCCGCGAGTACGACCGCCAGCCCGTGCAGGTGCTGATCGATTCCGCCGCATGGTTCTGGAGCGCGGAACGCTTCCTGCTGCCGTTCGCGCTACTCGGCATCTGGCGCGAAATCGTCGTACGGCACAGCCGCATCGGCTGGTTCGCGCTGCTGTGGCTGGTCGTGGGTGCCGCGCTGCTCGTCGCCCAGGTGCTTTCCTGGGGGCAATACCATTTCAATCTGCTGTTCGTGCCGGTCGGCCTGCTCGCGGTCGCGGGTGTGCAAGCGTTGTGCGAACTCGGCTCGACCGGCGAGCACCGCCGAAGGATTGCGAGGTTGGCCTGCGCGCTGATCCTCGGCCTGGGCGTCGCCGTGTCAGTCGTTCACAAGCTGCAGCGTTACTGGCTGGCCGGCGCCTCGCCGTTCCGCGATCCGATGGCCTTCATGATTCGCGTGGAGCCGCGGATGCAGGCCGTCGCGGACGGCGCGGCATTGCTCGCGCGGCCTGACGCGCGCCCGGGCAAGATCGCCGATCTCGGCGATCCGCGCATGTTCCTCTACGCGAATCGCCCAACCCTGCTCTCGATCAACGGCTACGCCTACATGCTGGCATCGCAGTGGCGAGAGGCGGTGGCGGATCTCGACCGCCAGCGTCCGGCCTACATCTATCTGGGCAATGGCACGCGCTATATCTGGGCGCATGGCACCGACGCCGTCGAACGCTTGCTCGCCGCCCACTATGTGCTCCGGTTGCACGACATGCATGACGGAGAGTGGTACGAGCTTCGCGATGACGGGACCGCCATCGCATCCGGCGCGAACCCTTGATCGCCCGGAACCCGGTTCGGCCTGCGCGCACGCCAAGGTACGATGCACGACCGACTCCTGCATCGCTCCACCCATGACCCGTATCGCCCTCGTCACTACCCGCCCCGCGCGCGACCTCGACGACGACCTCGCCCCGCTGCATGACGCGCTGCGCGATGCCGGCGCCGAAGTTGCGATCGCCGACTGGGACGACACCGCACTGGACTGGTCGCGCTTCGATCTCGCGCTGCTGCGCTCGACCTGGGACTACACCCAGCGCCTGCCCGAATTCCTGGACTGGTCCGTTCGCATCGCGGCGCGGACGCGATTGCTGAATCCGCCCGGTGTGCTGCGCTGGAACGTCGACAAGCACTACCTCGGCGATCTCGCGCGCGCGGGCGTGCCGATCGTGCCGAGCCGGTTCGTCGAGCCGCACGCAGACGCGTGCGCCGCACTGGACGGATTTCTCGCGCAGCACGCCGCCGCGGGCTTCGCCGATCTGGTCGTCAAACCCTGCATCGGCGCCGGATCGCGCGATGCACAGCGGCATGGCCGAAGCGATCGCGACGCCACGCTCACGCACCTGCGCCGGCTGCTGGAAGCCGGACGCAGCGTGCTGCTGCAGCCGTATCTGGATCGCGTCGACGAGCACGGCGAGACCGCGCTGATCTTCTTCGATGGCGAGTTCAGCCACGCGATCCGCAAGGGACCGTTGCTGCGTCGTGGCGACGCCGCGACCGCGGCGCTGTTCGCGACCGAGCAGATCGCGCCACGCACGCCGACGGATGCCGAGCGCACCGTTGCGGATACCGCGTTGGCGGCGATTCCATTCGACAAGCCCTTGCTGTACGCGCGCGTCGACCTGATCCACAGCGCCGATGGCTCGCCGTGCCTGCTCGAACTCGAACTCGCCGAGCCGTCGCTGTTCTTCGCGCACGCGCAAGGG
>JBIODY010000283.1:0-3385 GCA_044445505.1 Lysobacterales bacterium | reverse complement strand
GACTATTCCTGCGTGAAGGGCTTCTGCCCGAGCTTCGTGACCGTGCACGGCGGCGCGCTCAGGAAGAAGAAAGGCGATGCCGAGGTCGATTTCTCGATGCTGCCGCCGCCGGTTGTCGCGAGCGATCTCGCCCAGCCGTGGAACATCCTGGTCACCGGCATCGGTGGCACCGGCGTGGTCACGATCGGCGCGCTGATCGGCATGGCCGCGCACCTCGAAGGCAAGGGCAGCAGCGTGCTCGACCAGACCGGCCTGGCGCAGAAAGGCGGTGCGGTCACCTGTCACCTGCGCATCGCGAAATCCCCGGATGACATCCACGCGGTGCGCATCGCGGCCGGCGAAGCCGACCTCGTGCTCGGCTGCGACATGGTCGTCGTCAACGATTACTGGGCGCTGTCGAAGATCCGCGCCGAGCGCTCGCACGTGGTGCTGAACAGCCACGAGGCGATGCCGGGCACGTTCACGATGAAACCGGACCTGCAGTTCCCCGCGAGCGGCATCGTCGCGGCGGTGCAGACCGCGCTCGGCGGCGGGAAACCCGAACTCGTCGACGCGACCGAGCTGGCGACTGCGCTGCTCGGCGACACCATCGCGGCGAATCTTTTCATGCTCGGCTACGCCTGGCAGAAGGGCTGGGTGCCGGTTTCGCTGGACGCGCTGATGCGCGCGGTCGAACTCAACGCGGCCGCGGTCGAGATGAACAAGACCGCGTTCAACTGGGGCCGCATGGCGGCGCATGACATCGCCCAAGTGCGCTTGGCGGCGGGAACGTCAAAAGCGCCCCATTCCGCGCTTCGCGCACCTTCCCCCGCTGCGCAGGGGAAGGAACAGCAAGTGGCGTCGCCGTCCCTTTCCCCGCGAGCGGGGAACACATCTTCTTCCCTTCCCCCGCGAGCGGGGTACTCCTCTTCTTCCCTTCCCCCGCGAGCGGGGGAAGGTGCCGAAGGCGGAAGGGGGCGCTCTTCCGCTCCTGCCCTCGACGACTCGATTCTGAGTGAAAATCTCGACGAGCAGATCGCACGCCGCGTCGCGTTCCTGACCGACTACCAGAACGCCGCCTACGCGCAGCAGTACCAAGCGCTGGTCGACAAAGCGCGCGCCGCAGAAAGCGCGAAGACGCCAAGCCTGACCATGCTGACCACCGCCGTCGCGCGCTACGCGTTCAAGCTGATGGCGTACAAGGACGAATACGAGGTCGCGCGCCTGTATACGAGTGGAGATTTCGAGCAGCGCATCCGCGAGACCTTCGATGGCGACTTCAAGCTGCACTTCAACCTCGCCCCGCCGCTGTTCGCCAAACGCGACGCCGATGGCAACCTGAAGAAAGCCGAATACGGACCGTGGGTGTTCAAGGCGTTCCGGGTCCTCGCGAAACTGCGCGGCCTGCGCGGCACAGCGCTCGACGTGTTCGGCTACAGCGCAGAACGCAGGATGGAACGCCGGTTGATTGCCGGCTACCGCAATACGCTCGACGAGCTGCTCGGCGGACTGAACGCGGACAACCACGCGCTGGCGGTCGACATTGCTTGCGTGCCGGAACACATCCGCGGCTACGGTCACGTCAAGGCGCGCCACCTCGCCGAGGCAATGACGCGTCAGGACGGCTTGCTCGCGGCCTGGCGCAATCCGCAGGCCGTACGCACAGCGGCGTGATGCACCGGCGGCGGCTTTGCGGCCGCGTCGAAGAAATAGCTCTGGACGCCGCGCGTCGCCGGCAGGCACGATTGCAGGTTGCCCTGCCGCGCGAACGCTGCGACATCCGATGGACGAGACCACCTTCCGCCAGTTGCTGTCCCGCCATGTCAGCGAGCTGCTGGACGCGAACACGCTGAGCAAGGGCGCCGACTACATGCGTCGCGGCCACGTGCTGGCCACGCACTATGAGGGCGGCGACGAGGAAGGCGCGCTGATCGGTACGGTCAGGGGCTCCGCGCCCGACCCCTACGCAGCCGGGGTGCGCATCGTGCGCGTCGGCGGACGCGTCAAGCTCGACAGCTACTGCACCTGCCCGATGGAATATGCGTGCAAGCATGTCGCGGCGACTGCGTTGTACGAAATGCGCGGCAAACCGATCCGCCCAGTCGCGGTATCGCCGCCGCCCGTACCGCAACTCGGCGCGTGGAAGAACTGGCTCGATGCCTTGCATGTGGTCGCAGCGCAGAATGGCGCCGCGCGCAGCATCGCGCGCGCCGACAGCGTCTGCGGCATCCTGCTGCGCGCCGGCGATGGCGCGCTGCCGTCGTTGCTGGCCCAGGTCGTGCGCCTGAAGCCGGGCAAACGCGGTGGTTTCGTGTCGCCGCAGCCGCTGCAGCCTTCGTGGCAGGATCCGGAGCCGTGGAGCGGACTGGATGCCGAGGAGTTTCGCCTGGTCGCGACCCTGCGCATGCGCACCGCGGCGCACACGGGCGCCGGCGAGTGGTTCGAGCTTCGCGGGCCTTCCGACGAAGCGCTGATGGAAGACCTGCTGACGACCCTGCCGTGCTTCTTCGAAAAACCCGCAGCGGGTCGCCTCAAGACCGGCGGCGCGCGCGCGCTCCGCATCGGCTGGCAGGCGCGCGAGGACGGTACCCAGAAACTCGCGCTCAGCGTCGACGCGGCCTCGCCGAAAACCCGCCTGCTGCGGGTCGGTGGCCTTTGGTATGTCGATCCGGCCACGCGCGAAGTCGGTCGCGTCGACGGCGAGGCGCGCCTCGCGGAAGCGGTGCTGCGCGCGCCACCGCTGTTGCCGGAACAGGTGCCGCTGCTGATGGAGCGCTGGCAGGATGCGCCGCTGCTCGCGACCTTGCCCAAGCCCGCGGCGACAGGCGCGGTCGAGCGCCGCGAAGTGCAGCCGCTGGCGGTACTGACCCTGCGTGCGGTGCCGGCGTTGGCGACCGGTGGCGCGCGTTACCTCGCCGGCAACGTGCGCCTCGCATTCGACTACGCCGGTGTGCGCCTGCCGGCTTTTCCGGCGCCGCCGCGGGAGCGCCGTCGCCAGGGCGATCGGGTGATCGAGGTCGTGCGCGATCGCGCCAGCGAGATCGCCGCGCTGGAACGGCTCGAAGAGGCCGGTCTGGTTCCGGCTGAACTGTTCGGCCGCCTGCCTGGCGTGCCGCGCGACATCTTCGACGACAACGACTTCGTGCTCGAACATGGCCGCAGCCAGCTGACCGGCGCCGAACAACTGTTCGCGCTGACGCCGCGCCTGCGCGATCTCGGCTTCCGTCTCGAATCCGCGGACGGTTTCCCGTTCGACCTGCTCGATGAACCCGGCGCGGACGCGTGGCACGCCGAAGTCGAAGAGGAAGCGGGCAATCCCTGGTTCGACCTGCGCCTCGGCATCGACATCGGCGGCGAGCGCATCGACCTGTTGCCGGTGCTGCATCGCCTGCTCTCCGACGCCACG
>JBIODY010000282.1:0-3393 GCA_044445505.1 Lysobacterales bacterium | reverse complement strand
GATCAAAAGCGCCCCATTCGCCTGCGGCACCTTCCCCCGCTTCGCAGCGGAAGGGAAATAAATGCAGCTTCAATCCTTCACAACCGCTCGCCGCTACTTTCATTTCATACAGCTCGTGAGACCAGTCGGCTCAGGTTTGAGACCGGTCGGCTCAGGTTGTAGTTTTCGCTTCCCCTGCGAAGCGGGAGAAGCTGCCCGAAGGGCTGAAGGGGGCGCTCTTGCGTGCGGCGGAAATGCAAGATCAAAAGCGCCCCATTCGCCTGCGGCACCTTCCCCCGCTTCGCAGCGGAAGGGAGTCACCGGTCTCTCGATTCTTTCACAACCTCTCAGTAGTCCTGGCGAAAGCGATCGAGCCGCCGTTGCGGGCCGGCTCCGCCGAGCAGGCCCGGCATCACGACCCGCATCGGCGTGGCGACGATGCCGAGCGCGGCGAGGCCGTCCTCGCGCGCGATCGAGTCGAGTTTCAGCGAGCGGAAGTTGTCGCGCGAAATGGGTTTCCCGGGCAACCATTCGCCGAGGCAGGCCTGCATGAAGCCGAGCGTGTCGGGCAGTCCGATCACCAGCCGGCGTTTGCCGATCATGCGCGCGGTCCAGCGCACGAGTTCGCCGAGTTCGATCACGTCCGGACCAGCCAGTTCGTAGGTGCGCCCCGCGGTATGCGGGTGGATCAGCGCGCGCGCGAATGCCTCGGCGACATCGCCGACATGGACCGGTGCGAACTTCGCATGCGCGCGCGCCAGCGGCAGCACCGGCGCGATGCGCAACAGTTGCGCGAAGCGGAAGAACAGGCCATCGCCCGGCCCGAAGATCACCGAGGGCCGGAACAGAGTCCACTTCAGCGGCGCCGCCTTCACGCGCGCCTCCGCCTCACCGCGCGTCTGCAGATAGAAGCTCTCGCCTTCGCCGGCGCGCAACGCGCTCATCTGCAGCAGACGCGGCACGCCGGCGACGACGCAGGCCGCGATCAGCGTCTCGGTCAGTTCGGTGTGCGCCTTGCGAAAGCCGCTGCCATCGCTGCCGCGCTCGTTGAGGATGCCGACCAGGTTGATCGCGGCATCGGCGCCGGCGAGGTGGCGAACCAGCGCCGCGTGGTCGTGCACGTCCGCGTTGACCACCATCACGCGCGGCAGCACACCGAGCTCGCGATGCCGGTCGCGGTTGCGCGACAGCACGCTGATCGCATGTCCATCGCGCTGCAGGCGCGGCACCAGATGGCCGCCGACGAACCCGGTGCCGCCGAGCACGACGATGTTCTGCGGTTTCATCAGCGGCACTCCGAAGGGGGATCGACATTAGGCGGAAAAGGGGACGGAGGCAATTAGCGCCCGACGGACGTCATTCGCGAGTGGAGAAGCTGCGAGGCTAATTGCCTGCGTCCCCTTTTTCGCACACCACGGTCTTGCGCGGCGTCGCTGCGGTCGGCGCCTGCCAGGCCTGGCCGATCTTCGGCATGCGCGAGGACAGTGCGAGCACCGTGCCGTTCATGCGCCAGTCGTAGATCACGCTGAATGCGAGCACGCGCGACACGTATTCGCGGGTCTCCTTGTACGGAATCGTCTCGATGAAGAAATCCGGATCGAGCATGCCGCGCGCATCGAGCCAGCGCCCGACCGGCGCCTCACCGGCGTTGTAGGCGGCGCTGGCCAGCCACGGGCTGCCCTGGTATTTGCCGGCCATCTGGCCGAGGAAGCGCGTGCCGAGCTGCACGTTGAGCGCGGGATTGAACAGATCCTGCGCGTTGGAGTACGGCAGCGTCATCGCTTTCGCCAGTTGCCTGGCGACGCCGGGCAGCAGTTGCATCAGGCCGTAGGCATCCGCGTCGGAATGCGCATCGGTCATCCATGCGCTCTCGGCGCGAATGATCGCGTAGGCCCACGCCGGGTCGATGCCGGCGTTGTGCGCCTCGCGCCTGACCTCGTTCTGCATGCCGAGCGGGAAGCGCTGCTCGTACAAGCGCTGGGTCTCGGGGTTCGCGGAAAACGCGAATACCGCGCGGTCGTACCAGCCGCGCCGGTAGGCAAGGTCGGCGGCGAGGCGGCGTTGCGCTTCGTCGAGCTTGGTCATCGCGAAATTCCACTCGCGCCGCGCATCGGGCAGCATGCCGAGTTCGCGGAACTCGAACGCGCGCTCGAGATCGGCTTGCCGGGACAGCGCGGCCTCGGCCGCGACATCGCCGGCGAGCGTCTGCGGGCAGATCGCGTAGGGCAGCTCCTGCCAGTCGGCGGCGAGAAAACCGTAGAAATTCGCCTCGCGGGCAACGCCCGCGAACAGCGGCGCGGCTTCGGCCTTGCGATCGAGTTTGCCGAGCAGCCGCGCACGCAGGTAACGCCAGCGCGGATCGGCTTTCTGTTGCTCGGACAGCGCATCCAGCGCGGCCAGGGTTTCCGTGTAGTCGGCCGCGCTCAACGCGACGCGCACATGCCATTCGCGCGTGGCGTCATCCGCGGCGTCCGCCGGCAGCGCCTTGAGACGTGCCAGCGCATCCGGTGAGTAGCTGGTCGCCCGATACAGCGCGAGCGCATTCAATACGCGGTTCTTCTGCGTGCTGTCCCACTTGAAACGCGCCTCCAGGGCGGTCCATGCGGTTTCCGCGGCGGCGCTGTTGCGTCGTGCGTAGCGCGCGAGACCGTAGCTGATCGCATCGCGCGCGGGCGATGCGTCGGCCCAGGTTCTCGCTTTCGCCAGCGTCGCCACGGGGTCGCGCAGCGCCGCGACGATGCGATCGGCGGCGTCGCGGTCGGCGCCGTCCAGCAGGATCGCGGTTTCGGCGGCGGCCTCGGCGTGGCCGGCCTCGGCCGAGCGTCGCAAGCGATCCTGGATGCGGGCGGAGTCCAGCAGGCCTGCATCGTGCGCCGCACGCAACACCGGGTCGCACGCACCGGGCAACGCGTGCGTGTCCTGCCACAGCGCGTCGAGGTCGGTCGCATAGTCGAGCTTCGCTCCGGCCGCGAGGCGCGCCTGGAGTTCGTCGCATTGCAGGTCGCGGTCCCTGCTCTGTTTCCACAATGCGCGGAACGTCGCCCACTCCGCGCGCCGCGCGAGCTCGCGCAGGTACGCATCACGCAGGTCGCTGGCCGCCAATGTGTCCGGCCAGCGCACGAGGAAGCGCTCGACTTCGCCGCGCTCCAGTTTCGCGATGCGCCCGCGCAGCACGGCGAGTTCGATATACGGATACAACGGGTAGCGCGGATCGAGACCGGCGGCGAGCTTCTTCCAGGCGCCCTCGGGTGGGCGCGACGCGGCGGCCAGTGCGGCGCGGAACTGCTCGCGCTCGGTGGCGCGGTCGGCCGCGAATAGCGGGATGGATAAGGACGCGGCGATCGCCAGCGCAGCCTGAAGCAGGCGGTGGCGGCGCAACCAGCGGAAGTGCATGCGTTTGCCCGGGACCCATGG
>JBIODY010000281.1:0-3400 GCA_044445505.1 Lysobacterales bacterium | reverse complement strand
GGCACCACAGGGTCCGAACTTTTCGCTGGAGGAACCATGCCGTCACGACGCGATATCCTGAAGGCGACCGGTGGATTGGTGCTTGCGACCGGCGGCTCCTGGCTCGCGAGTCACGCGCACGCTGCCGACACAAGCCCGGAATCGGTCGACCGGACTGAAATCAGCGGGAGGGTCGAAGCGCTCGGCGAGCCGATCGCGGACGCGGGCGACAAGGCTCCCCTCGAGTCGCCGCGCTGAACCACGGCTGAGCGCCGCGCGCCCGACGACGCGTTCGTCATTCGCCCTGCGCGCGCGCGAACAAACGCAGCCGCGTGTCGTAGTAGTTGCCCCAGCCCTGGTCGCGCAGCCCGGCTTTCTTTAGCACGCGCTGTGACGCCTTGTTGCGCGGATGCGTGACGCCGATGATGCGCGCGACGCCCAGATCGTCGAACCCGTAATCGACCAATGCGCGCGCGCCTTCGGTCGCGTAGCCGCGGCCCCAATGCGCGTGCAAAAGACGGTAGCCGACTTCGACGTCGGTCGTCGGCGGGCAGTACTTGAGACAGTACCAGCCCACGAACCGGCCGCTGCCGCGCAGCGATGCGCGCCACACGCCCAGGCCCGGATAAAGCGCGTAGTAGCGCGTGACGCGCCGCATCGCGGCATCCGTCTCCGCGCGCGGCATCGGCTTGCCGCCGTTGATGTACTTGAGCACGCGCGGGTCGCCGTCGAGCCGCACCAGATCGCCGATGTCGGCTGGTGTGAACTCGCGCAGCTCGAGCCGCAGCGTCTCCAGCCACGGCCGCGGCGCGCGCTTCACCGCAGCGCCTCGCCGGCCGCGTCTTCACCGCCCAGCGCCGCGAGCTGCTCGGCCTGGAATTCCTGCGCCAGTGCCTGCGTCAGCTCGAACAGGTCGCCGTCCATGATCTGGTCGATCTTGTACAGCGTCAGGTTGATGCGGTGATCGGTAACCCGACCCTGCGGAAAATTGTAGGTGCGGATGCGCTCGGACCGGTCGCCGCTGCCGATCAGGCTCTTTCGCGTCGCCGCCTCCTTCTGCTGGCGCTGCTGCAGCTCGCGATCGACCAGCCGCGACGCGAGCACCGCCATCGCCTGCGCGCGATTGCGATGCTGCGAGCGGTCGTCCTGGCATTCGACGACGATCCCCGTCGGCAGGTGCGTGATGCGCACCGCCGAGTCGGTCTTGTTGACGTGCTGCCCGCCGGCGCCGGAGGCGCGAAACGTGTCAATGCGAACGTCGGCCGGACTGATCGTGATGTCGGCGACCGGGTCGGCTTCCGGCAGGACCGCGACCGTGCACGCCGAGGTGTGAATGCGTCCCTGCGCCTCGGTCTCGGGCACGCGCTGCACGCGGTGGCCGCCGGATTCGAACTTGAGCCTGGCGTACACGCGCTGGCCGACGACTCTCGCGATCACCTCCTTGTAACCGCCCATGTCGCCCGGGCTTTCGGAAATCATCTCGACCTGCCACTTGTTGCGCTCGGCAAAGCGCGCGTACATGCGGAACAGCTCGCCCGCAAACAGCGCCGACTCGTCACCTCCCGTGCCGGCGCGAATCTCGAGGAAGACGTTGCGCTCGTCGCTGGCGTCGCGCGGCAGCAGCGCCCGCTGCAAGTCGTCCTCGAGCGCGCCCATGCGCGTCCTGGCGGCCCTGGCCTCGTCGTCGGCGAATGCCTTCATCCCCGGATCGTCCAGCATGTCCTGCGCGGCGGCCAGGTCGCGCTCGCCCTGCAGCCAGTCGCGGTAGAGCGCGACCACCGGCGCGATCTCCGCGTGCTCGCGCGACAGCGCGCGGTAGCGATCGAGGTCGCGCGTGACGTCCTCGGCGGCAAGCAGGCCGTTCAGTTCCTCCAGCCGCGACGCGAGCTGGTTGAGCTTGGTGGAGAGGGATGATTTCATGTCACGCGATGCGCAGGTTCGCGCGATGTCGGATGGTACGCATTTTGGATTGAATGACCACGCGGCTTCGACTTGGACCCCGGCCGGAGCCTGCCCCCGAAGGCCTGAATCGGGGGCCGGGATGACGCTGCGCTCCGATCGCTGCGACGCTTCGCGCCTGGCTCCCGGAGGCTGCGTCAGCTCACGCCGCTAATCGCTAATGCTCGTCTGGCAGGTTGTAGATATGGTGCAGCAGCGCGAGCAACTCGGCGCGCTCGGCCTCGCCGGCGCGGGTCAGCGCCTGGGCCGGCGCATGCAGGAACTTGTTGGTGAGGCCGCGCGCGAGCTGCTCGATGACCAGCTCGGGCGCGGTGCCGCCGGCGAGGAGCTTCCGCGCGCGCTCGACCTCGCCGGCGCGCAGGCTCTCGTGATGGCCCTGCAGCGCGGTCAGCGTGGGGACGACGCTGCGGCCCTCCAGCCAGCGCAGGAAGCTCTGCGCCTGTTCCGCGATCATCGCCTCGGCCTGCGCCAGCGCGTCGACCCGGATCTGCAGGTTGTCCCTGACGATGTTGGCGAGGTCGTCGACGCTGTAGAGAAAAACGTCGTCGAGCTCGGCGGCTTCGGCCTCGACGTCGCGCGGCACGGCGAGGTCGACGATGAACATCGGTGCGTGCCGGCGCGACTTGATCGCGCGCTCGAGCAGGCCCTTGCCGAGGATCGGCAGCGAACTCGCCGTCGAAGTCACGATGATGTCGAACTGACCAAGGCGTTCCGGCAACTCGTTCAGCGTGATCGCGCTGGCGCCGAAACGCGCGGCGAGCTGCGCGCCGCGCTCGAGCGTGCGGTTGGCCACGGTGATCGACTTCGGGCCTTTGGCGGCGAAATGCGCGGCCGCCAGGTCGATCATCTCGCCGGCACCGATCAGCAGCAGATGCCGGTCGGCCAGCGAAGGGTAGATCCGCTCGGCGAGCTTGACTGCCGCCGCCGCCATCGAAATCGATGCGCTGCCGATGCCGGTGTTGCTGCGCACATCCTTGGCGACCGCGAACGTGCGCTGGAACAGGCGATTGAGGACCAGGCCCAGCGACCCGGCCGCTTCCGCGGTGCGCACCGCGTGCTTCATTTGACCGAGGATCTGCGGCTCGCCGAGCACCATCGAGTCGAGCCCGCTGGCGACGCGGAAGGCATGCGACACCGCGCGGTCCTGCGGCAGCGTATAGACATAGGGATGCAGCGACGCCGCGGGTACGCGGTGGAAATCCTCGAGCCAGCGCATGACCGGCTCGGCTTCGGCGCCGTTGAAATACACCTCGGTCCGGTTGCAGGTCGACAGGATCGCCGCTTCCTTGACCTTCGGCTGCGCGATCAGGCCGCGCAACGCCTCCCCCAGCGCGTCAGGCTGGAACGCGACTTGCTCGCGCACCTTGATGGGCGCGGTCGCATGATTCAGGCCGAGGGCGTAGAGAGGCATGGCTTACCCGTATCGAGTCGGCTATTTTACCGCAGTCCAGGCGAACCCCGG
>JBIODY010000280.1:0-3405 GCA_044445505.1 Lysobacterales bacterium | reverse complement strand
CCCTTGTCGAAACGGATCGCATCGAGGCGCTCCAGGTCGAGCGCCTGGGCCACGAACTCCCCGGCAAGCGAGGCGGCAAGCAAGGGCAGGCCGGCCTCGATATCGGCCAGGCGCCATCGATCGAGCGCCAGCGGGTCGGTTGGCGCGGCGTTCGGCGCCAGCCATGCGAGGCGTTCAAGTGTCCCCGGCTGGCGCAGGGCGTAGCCGCCGGCGTGCGCGATCACCTGCGGCGATTGCGCCGCGAGCGGCACGGCGGATTCCTCCAGGGCGTGCAGCACCCAGGTCGATGCGTCCAGGGTCACGGCCGCGCGAAACACGAACCGCGCGAGCGCGTCGCGCATCGGCCCGGCGCCGCCGAGCGGCAGCCACGCAACCAGTTGCGATGGCGCCACGTGCAGCAGCGCGAAGAAGCAGCGCACGCGACCCTGTGCGTCGAGCCAGGCGCTCCACTGCCATTCGCCGACCGCAAGCGTCGCCACGTCGCTGGTGAACTGCGCGTGTGCGAACGCGATCGCGTCGGCGCCGCTGAGGGCCAGCAGATCGGCAGGGCAAAGCGGCGTGGCCATGAGCACGGCGGGAGTCGAAGGATTGCCGACTCTAGCATCCGGGTTGTCGCGAGCGACCGCCGGACGCGGCCGTGGTTGTCTCCATGGGCGACTGGGTTTAACCTTCACGCCGCATTGCACCATGTTCGAATAGCACCTTTCCCCGCCGTCAGAACCCGGAAACGATCGCGGATGCTGCCGCGGACGCGCCGGTCACGTAGCGCGCGACCCGGTCCAGGCGCCGTGGGGCGGGAACAGAACGGTCGTTGCAGCGTTCCGATGCGCGTTGCACGGCAGCCCGACTTTCGTCAGCACGAGCCAGCCATGCCAGCCACTGCGCGACCTGTGTCACCTCATCTGACGGTGTACCGCTGGCAGATCCAGATGGTCACCTCGATCGTGCATCGCATCACCGGGATTGCGCTTGCGGCCGGCACGATCCTGCTGGTCGTCGCACTGCTCGCGCTGGCCGCGGGGCCGGACGCATTCGCCGCGGTGCGCGCGTTCTGCGGGTCGTGGATCGGCACGATCCTGCTGGTCGGCTGGACCTGGGCGCTCGCATTCCATCTGCTGAACGGTATCCGCCATCTGCTGCAGGATGTCGGCATGGGATTCGCGATACCGCAATTCGTGCGCAACGGCTGGCTGGTCAGCATCGGCAGCGTGCTGCTCGCCGGCCTGGTCTGGGCCTGCGTGATCGCGCAGCGGGGTGGCCCATGAGCAAGTCGTTGCGCACGCCGCTCAAGAATGCGGTCGGCCTTGGTTCCGCCAAACACGGCGTGCATCATTTCATCGTGCAGCGCGTGACCGCGCTTGCGCTGGCGCTGCTCGGCGCCTGGTTCATCTGGCTGGTGTTGAAGGCGCTGCATCTGGACTATGCCGGTGCGCACGCGCTGATCGCGCAGCCGTTCAACGCGGTGCTGATGCTCGCGTTCGTGGTCGCGGTGTTCTGGCATGCGCAGCTCGGCCTGCAGGTCGTGGTCGAGGACTACGTGCATACGCCGGGACTCGCGCTGCTGACCCAGATCGCGATCAGGTTCCTGTGTTTCCTCGGCGCCGTCGCGGGCGTGCTCGCCGTTCTCCGTATCGCATTGCAAGGCTGACGCATGCAAAGCTACAAGATCCAGGAACACAAAGTCGACATCGTCGTGGTCGGCGCCGGCGGCGCGGGTTTGCGCGCGACGTTCGGCCTCGCAGCGACCGGCCTTTCGACCGCGTGCATCACCAAGGTCTTCCCGACGCGCTCGCATACGGTCGCGGCGCAGGGCGGTATTTCCGCGGCGCTCGGCAACATGGGTGAGGACGACTGGCGCTTCCACTTCTACGACACGGTCAAGGGCGGCGACTGGCTCGGCGACCAGGACGCGATCGAGTACATGTGCAAGGAGGCCGCCGCCGCGGTCATCGAACTCGAGCATTTCGGCGTGCCGTTCTCGCGCACCGACGAAGGCAAGATCTACCAGCGCCCGTTCGGCGGCATGACCACGAACTACGGCAAGGGCGTCGCGCAGCGCACCTGCGCCGCGGCCGACCGCACCGGCCACGCGATCCTGCATACGCTGTATCAGCAATCGTTGAAACACGATGCGCGGTTCTTCATCGAGTATTTCGCGCTCGACCTGATCTTCGACGACGAAGGCACGTGTTGCGGCGTGCTCGCGCTCGACATGTCCGAAGGCACCCTGCATCTGTTCCGCGCGCATGGCGTCGTGCTCGCCACGGGTGGTTATGGAAGAGCGTATTTCAGCGCGACCTCGGCGCATACCTGCACCGGCGACGGCGGCGGCCTCGCGCTGCGCGCCGGCTTGCCGCTGCAGGACATGGAATTCGTGCAGTTCCATCCGACCGGCATCTATGGCGCCGGTTGCCTGATCACCGAAGGCGTGCGCGGCGAGGGCGGTTACCTGACCAACTCGAAGGGCGAGCGCTTCATGGAGCGTTACGCGCCGAACGCGAAGGACCTCGCCTCGCGCGACGTGGTCAGCCGCGCGATGACGATGGAAATCCGCGAAGGCCGCGGCATCGGCGAGCACAACGACCACCTCAATCTCAATCTGATGCACCTCGGTGCCGAAGTCCTGCACGAGAAGCTGCCGGGCATTTCCGAGAGTGCGCGCATCTTTGCCGGCGTCGACGTGACCAAGCAGCCGATTCCGGTGATCCCGACCGTGCACTACAACATGGGCGGCGTGCCGACCAACCATCACGGTGAAGTCGTGCGCAAGGTCGGCGCCAATCCAGATTCGGTGGTGTCGGGCCTGTACGCGATCGGCGAGGCGGCGTGCGTCTCGGTGCACGGCGCGAACCGGCTCGGTTCCAACTCGCTGCTCGACCTGGTCGTGTTCGGCCGCGCGGTCGCGCAGAGCTGCGCCGAAACGATCAAGCCGGACCAGCCGCACAAGACGCTGCCGGCATCGGCCTGCGACAAGTCGCTCGGGAGCTTCGATCGTCTGCGCTACGCGAAAGGGGCGTCATCGACCGCCGAGATCCGCCTGTCGATGCAGAAGACGATGCAGGCGGATGCCGCGGTGTTCCGCACCGAGCAGACGCTCAAGGAAGGTTGCATGAAGATGGACCAGGTGTTCGCGTCGTTCGAGGACGTGAAAGTATCCGACCGTTCGCTGGTCTGGAATTCCGACCTGGTCGAGACGCTGGAACTGCAGAACCTGCTCTACAACGCGGTTGCGACGATCAATTCGGCCGAGCAGCGCCACGAAAGCCGCGGCGCGCATGCGCGCGAGGATTTCCCGGAGCGCGACGATGCGAACTGGATGAAGCACACGCTGGTGAATGTCGATGCGAAAGGCAAGTGCGGGTTCGATTTCCGTCCGGTGCACGCGCAGCCGATGACCGGCGACGT
>JBIODY010000279.1:0-3407 GCA_044445505.1 Lysobacterales bacterium | reverse complement strand
TCGGATTTGCTGCATCGCCGCAGCGGCGCGATAATCGAACGACCCCGCCGACGCTTCCACACGGCACCACTGCACACGAGGTTTCCATGTCCGATATCGTCATCGTCGGCGCCAGGCGCACCGCGATCGGTTCCTTCCTCGGCCAGTTCACCGGCGTGCCGGCGCCGACCCTTGGCGCGGCCGCGATCAGGGCCGCGCTCGAACACGGCGGCATTGCCGTGAGCGATGTTTCCGAGGTCATCATGGGCTGCGTGCTGCCGGCCAATCTCGGCCAGGCGCCGGCACGCCAAGCCGCGCTTGCGGCGGGAATTCCGGCCTCCGTCGGCTGCACCACGATCAACAAGGTCTGCGGTTCGGGCATGAAGGCGATCATGCTCGCGCACGACCTGATCAAGGCGGGTTCCGCCGACATCGTCGTCGCCGGCGGCATGGAGTCGATGACCAATGCGCCGCACATGATCCCGAACTCGCGTACCGGCAATCGTTATGGCGGATTCGAAGCCGTCGATCACATGGCATGGGATGGTCTGACCAATCCGTATGACGGCAAGTCGATGGGCGTGTTCGCCGAGAGCTGCGCGGACAAGTACGGTTTCACCCGCGAGCAGCAGGATGCGTTCGCGACCGAATCGGTCAAGCGCGCGCAGGCGGCGATCGCCTCCGGCGAGTTCGCCGATGAAATCGTTGCGGTCAAGGTCAAGACGCGCAAGGGTGAGGTCGATGTCGCGACCGACGAGCAACCGGGTAAGTCCGACATCGCGAAGATCCCGACCCTGAAGCCGGCGTTCCGCAAGGACAACGGCACCGTGACCGCAGCAAGCTCGTCGAGCATTTCCGACGGCGCGGCAGCGACCGTGCTGATGGGCGCGGACGAAGCGAAAAAGCGCGGCGTGAAGCCGCTCGCGCGCATCGTCGCGCATGCGACCCATGCGCAGGAACCGGAATGGTTCACGACCGCGCCTCTCGGCGCGATCCGGAACGTATTGAAGAAGGCCGGCTGGAGCGTCGCCGATGTCGACCTGTTCGAGGTCAACGAGGCGTTCGCGGTCGTCGCGATGGCGCCGATCAGGGAATTGGGCGTCCCGCACGAGAAACTCAATGTGCATGGCGGCGCAACCGCGCTCGGTCATCCCATCGGTGCCAGCGGCGCGCGCCTCGTCGTCACCCTGATCCACGCATTGCAGCAGCGCGGCGGCAAGCGTGGCGTGGCAACGCTGTGCATCGGCGGCGGCGAGGCCACCGCGATCGCGCTCGAACTGGCTTGAGTCCGGGAAACCGTGCATTGCAGGTCGAGTCCGGGCAGTCTGCCGCGGCTCCGGCAAACGTCGCTGCGACCGCCCGCTTGACGGGCAGCCCGCGCTTCGCATGAAATCACGCGGCTCGCAAGTCCGCGCACCATCGACCCGGGTCCCTGCGGCCCGCGTCGACCACCATGAGAGGGAGATCCAAATGAAATCCGGTATCACCAGTCTGACCCGCATCGCATTGACCGCAGCCCTGATCGGCGCACTCGCCGCATGCAGCGACAACACCCAGCAGCAGGCACAGGACGCCGCGAACAAGGCCGCCGAAGCGACCCAGCAGGCTGCCGCCGATGCGCAGGCCGCAGCGAAGAAAGCTGCCGATGAAACCGCGGAAGCGGCGCGCAAGGCGGCCGAGGCCACCAAGGAGGCCGCGCAGGACGCCGGCAATGCGGTCTCCAGCGGCGCGAGCCAGGCCGCCGACGCGACCCAGAACGCCGCCGACAAGGTGAAGGAAGGCGCCGGCGCTGCCATGGCCGGTGCGGCGGCCGCCGGTCACGAGGTCAAGGAGGGGGCGAAGGACGTCGGCCACGACATCGCGAACACCGCGAAGGACGCCAAGGCTGCGGCCAGCGACGCTGACGAAGACCCCAAGAAGGAATAACCCGCGCCCCTTGCCGGTCCGGATCGATCATCGCACCGGCCGCCTCGCGCGGCCGGTTGCGTTTCGGAGCCGCGCCTCGTCCGCGCGGCTTTCGCAACCGACAGCGCCATGCTTTCATAGGTGACCGCTGAAGCGGACATCCGCATGACGCTTATCGAAAGCAAGATCGACCCACGCAGTGCCGGTTTCCGGGCGAATGCGGCGCAACTGCGCGGCAGCGTCGAGGATCTGCGCGCGCAACTCGCCAGGGCCTCCCTCGGCGGCGGCGACAAGGCGCGGGAGAAACACACCGCGCGCGGCAAGCTGCTGCCGCGCGAGCGCATCCGCGCCCTGCTCGACCCGGGTTCGCCGTTCCTCGAACTCTCGCCGCTTGCCGCGCACGGCATGTACGACGATGCCGCGCCCTGCGCCGGCCTGATCGCCGGCATCGGCCGCGTCAACGGCATCGAGGTGCTGGTCATCGCGAACGACGCGACGGTCAAGGGCGGCACCTACTTCCCGATCACCGTGAAGAAGCATCTGCGCGCGCAGGAAGTCGCGCTGGAGAACCGCCTGCCCTGCGTCTACCTGGTCGATTCCGGCGGCGCGTTCCTGCCGTTGCAGGACGAGGTGTTCCCGGACAAGGAACACTTCGGCCGCATCTTCTACAACCAGGCGCGCATGAGCGCGCTCGGCATTCCGCAGATCGCGGTGGTCATGGGCTCATGCACCGCCGGCGGCGCCTACGTGCCGGCGATGAGCGACGAGACGATCATCGTCAAGGAACAGGGCACGATCTTCCTTGGCGGGCCGCCGCTGGTGAAGGCCGCGACCGGCGAGGTCGTCGATGCGGAAACGCTCGGCGGCGCGGACGTGCACACGTCGATTTCCGGAGTCGCCGACCACTTCGCCGAGAACGATGCGCATGCGCTAGACATCGCGCGCGGCATCGTCGCCAGCCTCAACCGCAGGAAAACCGTCGCACTCGCGCTGCGCGAGCCGCGCGAGCCGAAATACGCGGCAGAGGAACTCTACGGCTGCGTACCGTGCGACACGCGCATCCCGTTCGACATCCGCGAAGTCATCGCGCGCATCGTCGACGGCTCCGAGCTGCAGGAATTCAAGGCGCGCTATGGAAAGACCCTGGTCACCGGATTTGCGCATGTCCACGGCTACCCGGTCGGCATCGTCGCCAACAACGGCATCCTGTTCGCCGAGTCGGCGCTCAAGGGCGCGCACTTCATCGAACTGTGCAACCAGCGCAACGTGCCGCTGGTGTTCCTGCAGAACATCACCGGTTTCATGGTCGGCAGGAAATACGAGCAGGCCGGCATCGCCAAGGACGGCGCGAAGATGGTCACCGCGGTCGCGTGTTCGCATGTGCCGAAGTTCACGGTCGTGGTCGGCGGCAGCTTCGGCGCCGGCAACTACGCGATGTGCGGCCGCGCCTATCAACCGAAATTCCTGTGGATGTGGCCGAATGCGCGGATCAGCGTGATGGGCGGCGAGCAGGCCGCGAGCGT
>JBIODY010000278.1:0-3457 GCA_044445505.1 Lysobacterales bacterium | reverse complement strand
TCCTGCGCGTGAACCGGTACCTCGGCACGAATGGACGGGGCAGAGTCGGGTATTGAAGAACGACCGTCTCAACTCAGCGAAATCCTCAGCGCTGCGGCGCTTGCCAGCGGCGCCAGCACCAGCGCCAGCACCAGCGCCGCACCGAGCCACAGCAGCGGCGCGAGGTGCGGCAATCCGGCCTGCGCTGCATTGCAGGCGCCCGCGCCGAAGATCAGCACCGGCACGTAGAGCGGCAACACGAGCAGCGCGAGCAGCATACCAGAGCGCTGCATGCCGACCGTCAGCGCGACGCAGACCGCGCCGATCAGGCTGAGCAGCGGCGTGGCCAGCAGCAATGCGCCGGGCAGCACCCAGCGCACCGGTTCGGCGGCATGCAGCAGTTCGCCGAGCAGCGGTGCAACGATGATCAGCGGCAGCGCCGTAGTCAGCCAGTGCACCGCGATCTTGCAGGCGAGCAGCACGCCGAGCGGGTGCGGCGACAGCACGAGTTGCTCCAGCGAGCCGTCCTCGTAGTCGCTGCGGAACAGGGTGTCGAGCGCGAGCAGGCCGGCGAGCAGGATCGCGACGAACACGACGCCCGCGGCGATCCGCCGCAGGTTGTCCGGTTCCGGACCGAGTGCGAGCGGAAACAGCGCGACCACGATCAGTGCGAACAGGATCGGGTTCAGCGCGTCGCCGCGGCGGCGCCAGACCAGGGTCAGGTCGCGGCGGATCAGCGCGACGCACGCCGCGGATGTCGTGCCCGCCTTCATTCAGATGCCTTCGTGGGAGCGGCTTCAGCCGCGATGCTTTTGATGGCGGACGAAGCTTCGCGGCTGAGGCGGCCCCCACCCACAGCGACAGCCGCGTCGCGCGTCGGTCGCAACGGAATCCGCCGTGGCGTCCCCGACGTGTACGCATACGCGCCATGCGAGGTGATCAGCGCCGCGCCGCCGCCATTCGCATGGCGTTCGAGCAGCCGATTGACCAGCTTGATCCCGTCGAGATCGAGATTCGCGTACGGCTCATCGAGCAGCCACAGGCCGACCGGCGCGAGCAGCACGCGGGCCAGCGCAACGCGTTTCTTCTGGCCGGCCGAGAGCCGGCGCGTGGGCACGTCGGCATAACCGTCGAGGCCGACCCCGGCCAGCGCAGTGGTCGGCGACATGCCCTTGCGCAAACCATGCAGGCCGGCCGCGAAGCGCAGGTTTTCATGTGCCGAGAGTTCCGGCTTCAGCCCGGATTGATGGCTGAGCAACGCGAGTTGCGGCGACAATCGCGCCAGTGTCAACGGTTCGCCATCCAGGCGGATCTCGCCCGAGGTCGGTGCGAGCAGCCCGGACAATACGCGCAGCAGGGTCGTCTTGCCGGCGCCGTTGTCGCCCTCGATCAGCACCACTTCGCCCGCGTGCAGCGAAAAGTCGAGCGGGCCAAAAATCGGCTCGTCGTTGCGCGCGAACGCGAGGCGGCGCGCTTCGAGCAGGGCAGGGCGGTCGTGGGCGTCGATGGATGGCATGCCGCGCGCATGCTAGCGGTACGCGCGCGGCAACACCATGCGCGATGTCGCGATTCAGGCGAGGGCGATATCGGGCTCGCCGGCGAGCGCGTCGCGCCAGTCGTCGCGGTAGATGCGCAGGACCGCGCAGCCGCCGGCGCGGATGGCCACGACCGCGTTCTGCTCGAACTCGCGAGCCAGCACATCGATGCCGGCGAGGTCGATGCCGGTCACCAGCAGGCTCGGCTCGCGTTGGTCCGCGCCGGGCATATGGCCGACACCTTCGAGAAGGCGACAGGGCAGCGTTCGCAGGCGACTCCGCAGCGCGCACTGCATGCGTTCGTTTTCCGCAGGCGACAGGGTCGACGAGCGCGGGTTGCATGCGGTCAGGAACGCCGCGGTGCGATCGTTGCCGATCCAGTCGCGCAGGCCAGCCACTGCGGTCGCACCGATCCGCAAGGTCGCGATGCGGCCGCTGGCGAGGATCACGTCGTAGTGCGTCGCCCGGTACAGCGCGATCAGTTCGCGGATGCGAGCGGGCGATTCCGGGCGCGATCCGCTCACGCCGCGAACGGGGTCAGGCGCGCGCGCACCAGCGCGTCCGCGCGCGGGAGATCGACCGCGTCGACGTGTTCTATGCCGGCGGTCAGCTCGTGCAGGATCGCATCCTGCAACGCGCCGCGCGCGAACGCCTGCGCGTACGGCATGCGCGTGAACGTGACCATCCAGTAGCGCGGCATGAAGCGTTCCGGATGGCGTGCGGCCAGCACACGGCCGAGTTCGCGCCGCAGCAGGAAACCGCTGTCGGCGACCGAGTCGCGCATCTCGACATAATTCTCCAGCGCCATCGCCGCGATCGCCTCCGCATTCGGCCGGCGCCGGCGCTCGAACTCGGCGAACGTCCATGCCGGGTCGTCGGCATGCGCTGCGAACAGGTCGGCGAGTTCGACGGCATCCTCGAAACCGCAGTTCATGCCCTGGCCGTGGAACGGCACGATCGCATGTGCGGCGTCGCCGACCAGCAGCGCGCGGCCATCGAGGTGCCAGCGGTCGAGATACAGCGTCGACAGCGCGCCGACCGGATTCGCGGCGAAATCCTGCTCGAGTTCGGGGATCAGCGGCAGCACATCGGCAAAATCGCGCGCGAACAACGCGCGTGCGGCAGCGGGCGTGGCGACTGTCGCGAAACTCGGCTCGCCCTGGCTGGGAAGAAACAGCGTCACGGTGAAACTGCCTTCCGCGTTCGGCAGCGCGATGCACATGTAGTTGCCGCGCGGCCAGATATGCAGCGCGTTCGGCTCGATGGCGAACAGCTGAGGGTTGAGGGCTGAAAGGCTGTGAATTGTGCTTTCGCTTCCCCTGCGCAGCGGGGGAAGCTGCCCGAAGGGCTGAAGGGGGCTTTTTTCGCCGTGCAAAGCAGAATCAAGAGCGCCCCCATCCGCCTCCGGCACCTTCCCCCGCTTCGCAGGGGAAGGAAAAACTCCCGGCGGGATTTCCAGTTCCTTGTAGCCGTGACCGAGCTCTTCGATCCGTTCGCCGAGCGGCTGCACCGCATTCATCGTGCCGCGCAACGCGGAACCCGCGCCATCGGCGCCGATCGCGAATGTGGCGACGTGTTCGTGTGCTGTATCCGCAGTGTCGTCATGGAAGCGCAAGGTCACGCGTTCGCCGAAATCCGCGGCGACGAGGCGGCGATCGAAATGGAAGCGTGCGCCGGCTTTCTCCGCTGCATCGATCAAGGCGATGTTGAGGCGTCCGCGACTGATCGACCAGATCACCTCGCTGTCGTCGCGCCCGTAGCGCAGCAGTTCGGTATGGCCGTCGCGATGGTGCACCATGCGCCCGCGCATCATCACCGCGAGGCGCATGACTTCATCGGTCAAACCTGCCAGGCGCAAACCGTGCAGGCCGCGCTCGGCCAGGGCGAGGTTGATCGAACGCCCACCCGCGTAGCCGGCCTTGCGCGGATCGGGCCGGCGTTCG
>JBIODY010000277.1:0-3476 GCA_044445505.1 Lysobacterales bacterium | reverse complement strand
TGCTTGGACAGCGGCACGATATGCGGCGGTGTGCGTGGATTTTCTTTCGCAGCTTTGCGCAACTTGCGGCGGGGGGCGGCAATGCTCCATGTCGCGGCGTCCAAGTCGATTTCCGCCCATGCGGCGGAGCGCAGTTCGCCCGGGCGCTGAAACAGCAGTGGCGCAAGCCGCAGCGCGGCGAGCGTGACCGGCTGCCCTTGATAGCCGTCGATCGCGCGCAGCAACTCGGCGACTTCGCCCGGCTCCGTGATGGCGGCGAAGTTCCGTGTGTCAGCTTTGGGCAGCGCGTCGCGCAGGTCGGCGGCAGGATTGCGCCGCGCGCGTCCAGT
Organism: Lysobacterales bacterium; assembly: GCA_044445505.1. GTDB lineage: Bacteria > Pseudomonadota > Gammaproteobacteria > Xanthomonadales > Rhodanobacteraceae > Dokdonella_A. The sequence continues at coordinate 3,147 of JBIODY010000277.1, read as the reverse complement.
GGCGATGGCGTAGCGGAATACCGTGCTCACGGTTTCGCGGATGCGACCGGCGGTGTTGAGCGTGCCGCGTTTGACCAGCTTCCGCAGCATAGCAAGCACTTCCGGCGCTTCGAGTTCGGCGATGGCCTGCGTGCCGATCGATGGGTACACATGCTGTTCCAACCATGCGCGAACCTTTGCCGTGTGCTCGGGCACCCACTCGCCGACTTTCGTTTCAAGCCATTCATGCGCGATGGCCTCGAAACTGTTTTCTGCCGCAAGGTGCGCGGCGAGTTTCTTCGCTTTGCGTCGCGCGAGCGGGTCCACGCCCTCGCGCAACTTCGCACGCTCTTCGTCGCGGCGCTGGCGCGCGTCGGCGAGCGTGACGCTGGGGAACACGCCAAGGGCAACGCGCCTTTCCGTGCCAGCGTGGCGGTACTTCCAGCGCCAGTACTTTGCGCCGGTCGGCATGACTTCCAGATATAGCCCTTCGCCGGCTGCCAGCTTGTAAGGCCGTTCGCGCGGCTTCGCCTTACCTGCAGCAACGGCGGTGAGAGTCTTGGATGCGGTAGCCATAAATGCCCCCTTTGTGCCCCCATGGATAAGGGCATGTGCCCCCAATAGTGCCCCCATGTGCCCCCGGATTCAACAGGATGGAGTCGGACGCTATCGGACTACTCAGGCACAAAAAACCCCGCTGTTACGCGGGGTTAGTGGACTTCTGTGGACCTTGTCGAACGACTAAATGGAGGCCTGGGTCGGAATCGAACCGGCGTACGCGGATTTGCAGTCCGCTACATGACCACTCTGCCACCAGGCCGGTGACTTGTCTTGCGGCGCCGTGGCGCGGCGACCGGCGTGCTGAAAAAAACAAAACCTCGGTGGTCCGAGGTTTCGTCTGCTTTTCTGGAGCGGGAAACGAGACTCGAACTCGCGACCCCGACCTTGGCACGGTCGTGCTCTACCAACTGAGCTATTCCCGCGTGGGACGCGCATATTACGGTTTGCCTCGCGGGTGTCAACCCCGCGTTGCAACTGCCGGCATTGTATAGGCATCAGGATGCGCGGCGCCAGAGCTTCCTTTGCGATCATTCACGATCGCGGGGATCAAAAAGCGGCCGTCCTTGGCCGCCGGGTTACTCGTGCGATCGTCCATGATCGCCAAGATCACGAAGCGGCCATCCAGGCCGCACTTTCAATAAAAGCTTGCCCATTATTCTTGCTGGCGCAGGATCGGCCACGCCGCGCGCACATACAGCAGCCCGGACCAGATCGTGAGCCCCGCCGCGATCACCAGCAGCGTTTCGCCGAGGTAGAACGGGCGCAGGCTTTCTAGGTCGTGCTGGTACAGCAGCACGACGATCGCGACGATCTGCATGGCCGTCTTCACCTTGCCGACCGTGGCGACGCGCACGGTCGCGCGCTGGCCGATCTCGGCCATCCATTCGCGCAGAGCCGAGATGCTGATCTCGCGACCGACGATCACCGCGCTGGTCACCGCCAGCAGCGGGGTCGGGTTCTCCTGCACGAGCAGGAACAGGGTCACCGCGACCATCAGCTTGTCGGCGACCGGATCGAGGAACGCGCCGAACGCCGAACCCATGTCCCAGCGCCGCGCGATCCAGCCATCGAGCCAGTCGGTGATACCAGCCGCGATGAAGATCGCCGCTGCCGCGATGTTCGCGCCACGGAACGGCGCGTAGAACACCAGCACCATCACCGGCAGCAGCGCGATGCGGAACAGGGTCAGCGCAGTCGGGATCGTGATCCGCATCGGATTCCTGTGCTGGCGCGCCGGTTCATCCATGCAGGGTCGCATAGATGCGTTCGGCCAACTCTCGACTGATTCCTTTCACCTGCATGAGTTCCTCGATGCCGGCCCTGGAGAGCCCGCCCAATCCACCGAAATGCCGCAGCAGCGCGGAACGTCGCCGCGCGCCGACGCCGGCGATTTCCTCCAGCGTACTCGCCTCGCGCACCTTCTCGCGTCGGCCGCGATGGCCGGTGATCGCGAACGGGTGCGCCTCGTCGCGCACGGCCTGGATCAGGTGCGAGGCCAACGACTCCGGTCCCGGCCACAAGGTGCGGCCGGAACGGCCGAGGATCAAGGTCTCGTCGCCCGCGCGGCGTTCCTCGCCCTTGGCGACGCCGACCACCGGCACGCCTTCGAGGCCCAGTTCGTTGAGCACATCGATCGCCTGTTGCACCTGGCCCTTGCCGCCGTCGATCAGCAGCAGGTCCGGTACGCGCGCCAGCGACAGATCGACGCGCGGCATGGCGGTCGCGCCCTCCTCCGCGGTTTTCACAGCCTCCGTGGTCGATGCCGGCGCAGCACGCCGGAACCGCCGCTGCAGCGCCTGGCGCATCGCCGCGTAATCGTCACCGCCGGTGATGCCGGTGATATTGAACCGGCGGTATTGCGACTTTTCCGGACCCTCCGCACCGAACACGACGCACGATGCGACGGTCGCCTCGCCCATCGTGTGGCTGATGTCGAAGCATTCGATGCGTTGCGGCGTCTCATCGAGTTCGAGCAGGTCGCGCAGCGCCTCGAAGCGCGCGAGCAGGGTCTGGCGGCTGGCCAGGCGCGAGGTCAGCGCGGCCTCGGCATTGCGCATCGCCAGATCGCGGAAGCGCGCGCGATCGCCACGCACGTTCGCCTTGATGTCGACGCCGCGTTCGGCGCGTCCGGCCAGCGCCTCGGCCAGCGGTGCCGCATCGTCGGGGGCATGGCTGACGACGAGTTCGGCCGGCACCGGGCGCTCGAGGTAGTACTGCGCTATGAACGAGGCGAGGATCGCGGCCGCATCCGCGTCTCCGGCAAGCCGCGGAAAGAAATCGCGCGAACCCAGACTGACCCCGTTGCGGAAGAACAGCACGCTGACGCAGGCGATGCCGCCGCGGATCGCGCACGCGATCACATCCATGTCCGCACTTGCGCCCTGCACGTAGTGGTGCGCCTGCACGCGCTTGACCGCGCCGATCTGGTCGCGGATCTGCGCGGCGCGCTCGAACGCGAGTTCGCGACTTGCGCAGTCCATTTTTTCGACCAGTTCGTCCATGACCTTGCCGCCGCGGCCGTCGAGGAACATCGCAGCATGGCGCACGTTCTCCGCGTAGTCGGCGATCGATACCAAGCCGACGCACGGCGCGGTGCAACGCTTGATC
>JBIODY010000276.1:0-3487 GCA_044445505.1 Lysobacterales bacterium | reverse complement strand
TTGTCCGCTCGCAAGCAGCGCCTCGATGTGCAGCATGAACGCGCGCGCATGTTCCCGCACATCGTCCGCGGCGGTGAATCGTTGCAGCGCCAGGGCCGCCTCGATGGCCGCGTGGCCGGGATCGCCGTGCGCGAGCGAGAGACGCGCGGCCAGCGCATGCCCGCGCGCTTGCGCGCTTCGATCGTCGGCGCGGACCGCGGATTCCAGCACCGGTGCGAGGATTTCGGCGGCATCGCGTTCGCGTCCGTTCGCGAGGAGGATCAGGACCCGGGTCAGTTCGCCGTAACGCTGGCGCGCCGGATCGGCCACCTGCGCGGCGAGCTCGCGCAGGCGCGGCTCCAAAGCCAGTGCGGCGTCCGGCTGGAGCAGGGCGAGATCAAGCTCCGCAACGCCGGTCAGTGCGTTCAGTTCGGCCGACTTCACGCCGAAGGTCGCGAAGCGTTCTGCGGCGCGTCGGAACACCGGTTCGGCCTCGGCATAGCGCTCGCGATGCATGTCGAGTGCGGCAAGGTTCGAATCGAGCACCGCCAGCGCGAGCAGGTTGTCGCTGCTCTCGAATGCGATGCGCGCTTCGGCGAAATCCTGCAAGGCGATCTCGTCCTGGTCCGCCGCCGCGGCGACGTTGGCGCGGCTGTTCAGCGCCTTGCCGAGCGCATCGGGTGCGTGCTGGCCGCGCAACAGTGCGATCGCTTCGTCGAAGTGGCGCGCCGCCAGCGCGCCGTTGTCGCGCATCGCCGCGATCACGCCGAGGCTGCTGAGCGCGCGCGCGTGGAGCACGCGATCCTGCTCGATGGACACGCTGTTCGTGATCGCGGTGAACGCGGCTTCGGCGGCGTCGAAGTCGCCTGCCTGGTAGTCGATCAATGCGAGGCGCAGGCGGACTTGCGGTTGCTCGCGCTGGGTCGGCGTCGCGCTCGCCAGCAGTGCGCGCGCGGTGTCCAGATGATCGGACAGTGTTTCCGCTTCGACCTGCTGCAGCAGTGCAGCGAGGGCGGGCTCCTCGATATCCGCTGCGTGCTGCGCAACCGGCGCATAGCCGAGTTCGCGCGCGAGGCGATCGGCTGCGCTGCGCGCCGCGCCCAGCACGTCGGTCGATTCGCCGACGCTGTGCAGCGCCGGCTCGCGGCCATGAATCGTGCGCAGGGAAACGCGCCAGCGATCGGCCACGCGTTCCGCGCGCGCATCGACGATCAGCGAGGCACCGGTTGCGGCGGCCAGCGCCGCGGCGTCGGGTGCATGCTGCGGCGCGGCCATCGCGCTGATCAGCGCGACCACGTTGTCGCTGGGAACCACCGCCAGTCCGGCAACGCGCAGCCGCGCGGCGACGAGATCCATCAGGCCAAGGCGCACCCAGTCGAATCCGCCGCCTGAGGTTACCGTGACCGGCAGCACCAGCGCGATCGCGGCGTGCCTTGCGACGTTCGAGGGCGCGGAAGCAATTTCCGGCGCGGAGCGTCGATGCCACGAAAATGCAGCGATCGCCAGCGCGATCGCCAATGTGGCGACGCCGGCAAGGCGCCACGTGTTGCGGGGAACGGCCCGGCGCCGGGGGCCCGGGTGCGCTTCGGCGGCCGGCATGGCGTCGCCGGAATGCGCTGACGGTTCGGCGGGCGTCGGCGCGAGCGCGGCAGGCGCGGGGTCGGCGGTGTCGACGCGCGATGCGATTGCGTCCACGGCTTCGGTCGCGGCTACCCAGTGGTAGCCGAAGCGCACCACGGTGCGGATGAAATGCTGTTCCCGGCCGGTGTCGTCGAATGCGCGGCGTGCGGCGAGCACGGTCTGGCCGAGCATGCCGTCGGTGATTTCTGTCTTGCCCCAGACTGCCGCGATCAGCTCGTCGCGGCCGACCGCACGCTGGCGATGCTCGACCAGGTAGACGATGCAGTCGAACGCGCGCGGCGGCACCGCGACCGGCGCATCGCCGCGCCACAATTCGCGCGTGGCAGGGTCGAGCCGGAAACCTTCGAAACGGTAGAAACGGGTCATCGGGTGGATATGGGTTCAGACCGGTGCCGCTGTCAACCGGCCATTGCGCACGTGACAGCGCGAAACTGCGGTGCTAGCGTGGTGGTGTACGAAACAGGCCGTAGGGTGATGGCGATACGCGTTGCTCTGTTCGTGATGCTGACCGCGACCGGCGCCGCGCATGCGGTCGACGGGGCGCCACGGAACGTTCGTCTCGTCGATGACGCGGCCGCGCTCGATGCGCTGACGCCGGCCCGGCACGCGGCGATCACGTCGCGCCTTGCCGATCGCATCGCAGCAATGCAGCGATCCGGAACGCTTGCACCGACACCGAAGACGATTGCCGCAGGCGTCGCCGATCTCGCGTGGCCGCTGCAGCCGGCGCTCGGCTTCGCGCCGTTCGGCTACTCCGGCGTCAGCAATTTCGTCGATCACGATGCGCGCTTTCCAGGGTTCGTCGAAGACTACACCTGCGGCACGCGCAGCTACGATCTCGCTTCCGGCTACAACCACGGCGGAACCGACTACTACCTGTGGCCGTTTCCGTGGCTGATGATGGACGCGGGCGACGTTCGCATCGTCGCCGCCGCGCCCGGCGTGATCGTCGAGAAGGACGACGGCAACTTCGATCGAAATTGCGCGATCGGGGCGAGCGGCAACTTCAATGCGGTGTTCGTGCAACAGGACGATGGCCTGACTGCCTGGTATCTGCACATGAAGAATGGCTCGCTGACGACCGCGCCGGTCGGCGCGCGCGTCGCGGCCGGCGATTTTCTCGGCCTGGTTGGCAGCTCCGGTTCGTCCAGCGCACCGCATCTGCATTTCGAGCTGACCGATGCGCAAGGCAATGTGGTCGATCCGAAACACGGCCAGTGCAACGCGGCGCCGGATCGCTGGATCGTGTACCAGCCGTACGAGGCGCCGCATATCGATACGCTGACCACGCATGCGGCGGAACCTGTGACGCTCGACTGCGGCGTCGCGAACGGTGCTTCGGTGCACGAGGATCCACATGCGCAGGATCGTTTCATGCCCGGCGACACGCTGTGGGTGTTCGCTTCGTACGGCGACCAGCGCAATGGCGAGGTCACGCAGTTCAGCATCCTGCGTCAGGACGGCAGCGCGTTCGCGCAATGGAGCTTCGATCTGGCCGGCCAACATCTGCCGAAACCGTTTTATTCCGGCACCGGCTGGGACTGGAGTTACACGCTGCCGGCCGATGCGCCCGCCGGCATCTGGACCCTGCAGGCGGCCTTTCAGAATCAGACGTATCGGCACACATTCGTCGTCGGATCCGGCGTGAATCCGGATCAGCACGGCCTGACCGGTTCGTGGGCGAATCCGGCTACCGATGCGCAGGGCTTGCTGATCGATGTCGAGCCGGATTTCTACGCCAGCGGCATCGGTTTGTTGTTCGGTGGCTGGTTCACCTACGACACCAGCGCGGCCGGCGGCCAGCGCTGGTACACGATCCAGGGCCAGGTGCACGCCGGCGATGCGACGACGAGCATGCCGATCTATC
>JBIODY010000275.1:0-3508 GCA_044445505.1 Lysobacterales bacterium | reverse complement strand
TGGGAAACCCGCACCCGATCGCCCTCGCGGATGTCCGCGTTGTCGCCCTGGGTCACGCTGATCCGATGGCCGTTGTCCATGTTCACCGAGAAGCGCCACGCACGGCGTCCATCGCGGTTGTTCTTCTCGACCGCATGTCCGATCGCGCCGCCGGCGACGGCGCCGCCGACGGTTGCGGCGGTGCGTCCATCGCCCTTGCCGATCGTGTGGCCGAGCAGACCGCCGGCGACCGCGCCGATCGCGGTGCCGGCGCCAAGATGCGAGCTCCCGTGCCGGACCTGCTCGACGCCGACAACGGTGCCGCAATTGCCGCAGGACTGATCGTAGCGGCGCGCGAGCGCGCTGCCGGGAATTGCGAGCGCGAGGCCGAGCATGGCAAGCAGCAGGGTGTCGAGCAGTTTCATCGGAGCCTCCGGTGTGCGGATGCGTGGCCCGGGTTTCCGGGCCGCACGGCGAAGGCAGCATTGAAACAGGCACACGCTGAACATCGTGCAACCTCGATGCGGGCGCGGGCGGCAATCCGCACGGAGCCACGCTTCGACTTCACTTGCTGTGCAGGCTACGTCCGACGACCGGGTAAAGAACAACTGGCCGGCATGGAGGCGCCGCGCCGCTACGGCACAGGCTTGCGGAACACGTAGACGAAGCGGTCGGTCTTGCCGAGCATCGGCGGCTTGTACGAGATCCGGTCGCGCTTGTCGTCGGGGCGGCGCAGCACATCGCTGCGGCTGACGAATTCGAGACCGTGCGCTTCGAAATCGTGACGCGCGTACGCTTCGTCAATGCGGTGCAGATCCTGCGCGGCCGAGCTTCCGGTTCCGGGTTTCGCGGAATGGTCGACGACCAGCACGGCGCCACCGGGCTTCAACGCGCGCACGATCTGGTCCAGCACCGCACCGGCGTCGATTTTCGGCCAGCCGTCCTGCGGCGAAACCCAGTACAGGTCGTGGTAGACCTTGACCAGCACCGCCGCGTCGAGGGTCGCCGTGCCGAGACCCATGTGCGCCATGTCGACCGTGCGATGCTCGACGTTCGACAGATGATGCTTGCCGATGCGTTCCCGCCACGCATTGTTCGAGAACGTGTCGTAGGCGACGTTGTTGAGCAGCAGCACGTGGCCGGTCGGGCCCACCAGGTCGCTCAGCAGCTCGCTGTAGTAGCCGTCGGCGGCGAGCACGTCGGCGACCTGCATGCCGGGCCTGATGCCGGCCAGGCGGAGCAATTCGGCGGGATGATCGACGATGTCGCGCTTGAGATCGTCGGTGCTGCGCCCCGCATGCTGCACGGCCCGATCGTAGGTATCCGCCGCGTGCCCGGCTGCGATCCCGAGCGAAGCCATCGCGGACAGGGCGAAGACAAGCGCGATCCGCTGGCGCGGCCGGGCAATGCTCGAGGTCATGGCCATGTTCTCCTGCAGTGGTATCGGTTTGCCGATCCTGATCGCTCCCGCCGGGCAACCACTGTGCCGGAAGTCCTGGCTGGCCGGATTCGCGCAGTTCCTGCCCTTGCGCGCCCGGATTCATTCATTGCGGCGGATCGATCGTTGTTTGCGGACGATCACAGCGATTTCAGATACTGCGCCAGATCCGCGATATCCGCATTGGTCAACCCCAGCGACTGCCGCGTGTTGTAGCGCATCACGACGTCCTCCAACGTGGCCGCCGTACCGTTGTGGAAATAGGGAGGATGCTGCCAGACGCCTTTCAGCGGCGCCGTGCGGTATTGCCGGGTCGCGGTCCGCGAGGCGTAGCTGGGCACGCCTTCGGGTTCGGGCTCGCTCACGGTTTCGCCCGGTGCATGCAGGCGAAGGTTGGCGTCGGTGAACTCGGGTCCGCTGTGGCAGGTGGCGCAGCGCGCGGCGCCGTCGAACAGCACCTTGCCGCGTTGGGCTGCGGCCACGTCGAAGCTGCCGATCGGTGCCGGCGGCGCCGCGATGGACAGCTGGTAGGCCTGCAACGCGGGCAGCTTGGCGGTTATCTGGTCGTCGGTTCCGTGGGTGATGTCGACCCCGGTCGTGCCGATGCGAAGATCGGTGAAGTTGCCGTGTCCACCCATCTGGGTGACGCCGACATAGCGGTTCCAGTACGCGATATCGTCGCCATCGCCGGTCGCGGTGGTGCGATGGATGCCCTGCAGGCCGTAGGCGGGCGAGATCACCTGCGGACCGTTCAGGCCGTCGATGTTGAAGCGCGGATCGTACTTGCCCGGACCCCACGAGTTGTAGACGGCCTTCTGTGCCGCGTCCAGCGCCGGCGACAGTGCGATGATCGCACCCGGATCGAGATCGCGATTGGGCCAGCCGTCGAGGCGCTTGCCGATGCCCGGCGCGAACGAGTCGTCAACCGTCGAGTGGCACAACGCGCAGGTGATACCGACCCGCGTCAGCGTGTCCCTGCCGTTGACGTTCTGCACCGTGCCCTTGATGCCGACGACCGCGTCGAGGCCGATCAGCGCGACCGTGGTATCCGGGCTGGTCAGGCTGATGCTGCCGTCGACGATGCCTTGCACGACGGCAGCCGGCAGCGCTTCGGAATCCACCTTGAGGCCCACCGACAACGCCGTGGTCGGATCGACCGCGGCGCCGATCACTGCATTCATGTGCAGCCCATCGGTCCATTGCGTCTCGTCGCCGAACGTATCGAAGCGGAAGATCTGCTTGCCTTGTTCGAGGAATGCGAGGTCGGGCGTGGTGGCGAACGTCCAGACATGGTTGCTGGCCAGGGCGGCGCCGGTTGTATCCGTGGCCCCGGTGGTGATCGTTGCGGTGCAGGTGACATCGGCCGGCAGCGGCTCGGGCACATCGGTCGGAAGGGGGCCGCCCGGCGTGAATGTGGCTTTCTGGCTGGTCGCCGCGTAACTCACCGTTCCCGCGACGGCGGTCCCGCTCGGGCACGCCAGCGTGAACGTCGCCGGGGTCAGCGTGGCCGGGTTCATCGCGCGATCGAAGGTCACGCTGATCGGTGTGGTGTTCGGAACCTGGCTGGCTGCATCGGCGGGCAGGCTGGCGACGACTGCCGGTGCGTTGGCGGCCGCAGGTGGAGTGCCTGGGCTGTTGCTGCCGCCGCTGCATCCGGCGAGGCAGGCGCCGAGCACCGCCGGCGGCAGGAATCGTGTCAGCGATGTCATCGTGGGCGAGAACGTGTGCATGTGCGTGCCTCATTCGTGGGTGCAGCGAGCCAGGGCATGGACGCATGTCCATACCGCCGCAAAGCCGGATACGTGGGATGAATCCACAGATCGTCGAACGCCGATCCGCGTCATGCTTCACGACTGCCGCGCGCGCGGCAGGTGTCGAATGCGTCCACGGCGTCCTTGCCCGATGCAGGTAGGTCCTTGCGTGGATCAGTCCCGTTTGCCGCCCTGCGGCGCGACCCGATCCAGTACCGACTCGGTCATGCGCAGGCAACGCGGCCCGAGGAACGGAAACGCCTCCGACAGGGTCGCCGAAAGCGTTCCTTCAAGTGCCGTGCGCAGCAAGCGGCGTGCACGATGCAGGCGGGTCTTTACG